>JBDTXT010000001.1:0-28765 GCA_040006035.1 Pseudonocardiales bacterium
GCACCAGCAGATACATCTGGTGGATGTTCGACCGCATCGACGATCTGCGACCGCTCCTTCGGGGCTGACGCTCCGGAGCGACAAGCACGCGCCGACCTGTCGTTCTAGACACCGTGGTCGCAGCTCGTCTGACGCCTCGCGCAGATGAGTGCGTATGCGCTCCGAAAAGCCGACCGGACCGATGAGCGCGCACGCGCGATCGTCCTCGATAGCAGCGCCGTCACGTCATTCTGGGACGCCGGGGCATCTGAGGTTAATCGCCGCCGGGAGTCCAGAGGAGCCTGACCCGCTCTCCAGACACCTGTTCTGAGGCGATGATCGTCTCGGGAAGGAGTCGCCTGATGGGTGGGCCACGGCCCGCCGTGATCTGCTGGGGGGGTGAGCGTCCGCCGGGTAAGCGTTCCAGTCGAGCGGCTGGGGCGATGGCTGACCGGCTTCACCGAGCGGCATGGCGCGACGGTGGCCACGGCCGAGGCGGACGAGGTGCAACTGAGCGGCGACGACGGTGCCCGCGCCTGGGTCGAGGTGCCGTTCGGGCCGATGCCCGCGGTCGCATCCGGCGACGATCCTCGAGACGTCCTGGTCGCCCACGCGGTACGCAGCCGGACGGTCGGCGTGCTGCTCGTGCGCCGGCGGGGTCACGCCGTCGGCGTATTCGCCGGCACCGACCTGCTCGCCTCCAAGGTCGATTCCTCATACGTCCAGGGGACGACGAAGGCTGGCGGGTGGTCGCAGCAGCGCTACGCCAGGCGACGCGACAACCAGGCCCGGGCTGCGTTCGCAGACGCCGCAGAAACCACCGCCCGCGTCCTGTTGCCCCACGCCGCCAGGCTCGATGCGCTGATCTGTGGCGGGGACCGCGCCGCCGTGGAGGCCGTGCTGGCCGATCCCCGGCTGGGCAAGCTCGCCCTACTGCGCTGCGACCCCTTCCTGTCAGTGCCCGACCCGCGCTTGCGAATCCTGCAGGCCACGCCCGCCCAGTTCCGGACCGTTCAGATCACCCTTGATCCGTGACAGCGTCCCGCTCCACCGGCCGCGCCGGCAGCATCGCCGCGAGTATTGCGACCTGCGCCGCGAACATCGGGTCCCGCCAGTAGTTGGAATGCATGTCGGCACGCGGCCATTGCGTATCGCCCGGAGGGCGGTGCCATTCGGGGTCGGTGGACTCGACCTCGATGGGCGAGTGCGTCGGGAACTTCGGTGGCGGGCCCGCGGTCACCTGACCGCCCAGGTAGTCGCTGTAGCGCCACAGGTTGCGCCAGCGGGGCTGGCCCCCAGCCACCGTGAGCACGTCGTCACTCAGCTTGGCCAACTGCGCTACCCCGAAGTACGCGGGGAAATAACGCGCGTACAGGCGGCGCAGCACGCAGCCGAACGATAGGTACGCGACCGACCACAGGACCGGTTGGGTGCCCTCCGGTAGCGTCCGCGCCTCCTCGTCGTCGATCGCCCTCAGCTGGAAGAACGTCGCCATGCTGATGACCGTCCCCTGGCTGTGCGCGGCCACGACGACCCTGCGCGAGGGGCGCTGCTTGTCGCGGGTATGCCAGTACACCCTGGTCACCAGGTCGGGAACGGCCCGCTCGGCGTAACACGGCGCCGCGAACGGATGCGCAGAGCGTGGCCAGAACGACGCGAGATCCCAAAGAATCCCGACCGATTTGCGAGTCTTCGCGACCCGGAAAGCGGCAGCACCAAGTCCGACGAGCAGCCCCAGGGTCATCACCGCCAGATACGCCCCGGTCCCTTCGAGGGAACGGGCCGAAAGAAAGCCGCAGTGCAGCACCTTCCCCGACTTCCCGGCACCGCAGCCGTCCCTGATCGAACCGGTGGACTCATGCCAACGGATCAACGGGTTGCTCGACTTGCGGTTGTAGGCGCTGGCGATCAGCAGCCAGGTGAAGAACCCGGTGATGGCCAACCCAGCAGACGTCATGACGGCGAGGAACATGTGGGCGAAGTCGACCCGGCGAGCGAGCCAGAAGGTCCGGGTCACCTGCTTGGCCCGGGCCTTGGCATCGCTCGAGTCCCAGTCGACGTGTCGGTCGCGATAGGCGTCGCGCAGCATCTTGCGGTAGTCGGTCTTTCGTACCCTGCGCGGGTACATGTGCCGGATCAACCGCCGCCCGGCGAAGAACAGGCCGATCCCTATCACGATGACCGGGAGCATGGCCACCGCCACGGCATAGGCCCGCGTCGCGTCGCGGATGACGTCGGGAACCACGAACTCCCCGGCCGCGATGGAAACCTCCTTGAAGCCGGGTTTCAGACTGCCGGTGCGCAGCCAACCTGCGGCGAACACGTACAGACCTGACGAGAACACCGCTCCGAGGAAGATCCCCAGCGCGCCGAGCAGGACCGCCGAGCAGTCCCACAGCGCTCTCGGATCGTCGTGCGCCGCGCGCTCCTTCGCCCAGCGCCGCGACATGTGGACGATCAACAGGCTGAACGCGATGAACAGAGCCACCAGAGCGATGAAGATCCCCATGGCGGTTCCCGCGTAGCCGGGCAGTCCGCTCCCGCCGTTGCTCGGCAGCGGTTGGCGCCAGAGCAACGTGTAACCCAGCACCCCCGCGTAGCCCACGACCGCCGCCCAGACGGCCCAGCTGGTCAGGAACAACGACCTGATCTGCCGTCGGCCGGTGTAGGCCGGGCACAGCAGCACTGCCACGGTGTAAACCGCCACGACTGCGGTGACCCACTTGCGCCAGTCATGCCACGCGCCGGACAGCGGGTAGGAGACGATCCAGAGAATCGTGATCAGGCCGGCGAGCAGGTGCAGATGCCGTAGCCGGCGGACCTGGTACTCGTTGTCCCACATCCATCGCGATTCGAGGCTCGGCTCGACGTCGTCGGCGCCGCTCTTGTCCGCCTTCGTGACGGTCCGGATCGGGACGCCCTCGTAGTTGTTGATGGTCCGTCCGCTGAGCTGCCACAGCAGGGCCAGAATCGCTAGCGGAACCAGCGCACCGACGGCGATCCGGTGCTCGTTCGACATGCGCAGCAACGGATGCATGATCCGTCCCGGCTGTGCCGCCGAACAATCCGGTCCGGCCGGTACGCCCGGCGCGCACTGGTAGGCGAACAGGTCGACGGTCACACCCGCGATGGCGCTGACGATCAGCACGGTCATGGCCAGGGCGAGCAACCTGCTGATGAACCACAGCAACCGCAAACGCCACTCCGAGCGCCCGCCGGGCCGCAGGCGGGGCGCGACGTTGAGCAGGGTGAACGGCAGCAGCAGCAGCCACAGCGCACGGCTCGGAGCTCCGGAGGTCAGCCCGCCCCAGGCGTATCCCTCCAGTCGAGGCCCCGTCGTCGCCGGCTTGCCGTCGATCGTGCGCGGATCGCGCTCCTCGTCCGACAGCCGGGGCTTGTAGAAACCGGCCTTCGCATCGCCAGCCTGCTGCTTTACCAGCGGGGTGTCGAGCAGTTCCTCTGGCGGCGTTCCGGACACGCCGTGCACTCGGATTTCGATGATCTCCGATTCAGTCATTCCGGCTCCCCTGCGCCGTGGAGCGAGCCGACACAACCGAGCGTCGAACCCACTCGAAGGTCGCGGCTGGCTGCTCGATGTGGGCAAAATGCCCGGCCTCGTCGATGGACGTCACGCCCGCGTCGGGCAGCACCCGGGCGAACGCTCGCGCATCTGCGGCACCGGTGAACTGGTCGCGAACGCCGAACAGCCCGAACACCGGAACGGCGATACGCGGCCAGTCCGTTCGCGGGTCATGGCTTTTGGCGTTGCGGGCGGCCATACGGAAAGATCTTCCTCGGAAGTCGGTCGACAAGGAAGCACGAAACGCTGGCCGCGCTCTTTTCGGCTGGGCGAGAAATGGTCGAAGCACCAGGGGCATGAGTCGGACGCGAGACAATGCCGCCAGCAGGATTGGGGCCAACGGCCCCAACAGGCTCAGCGCGACCTGGGTCCGGTAATAGACGGTCGCGCGCGGATGATGTACCAGCGCATTGGCCGGGCGCGCCGCGGCTTCGACGATCGAGAAATACGCGCCGGACAGGCAGCAGATGGATGTGATCTCCGGTGCGCCCCCACTCGCCATTTCCATCGCCAGGTAGCCGCCCATCGAATGACCGACCAGATCCAGTTCGCGGTAGCCCAACTGGGCGCACGCCTGCACCAGAGCCGGCCCGATCGCGGTCGCGTCCAGAGATTCTGGACGACGTTCCGATGCGCCGAACCCAGGAAGATCAACAAACAGCACGTTGCCCAGTTCGCCCAGCCGTGGGCCGGCGGCGAGCATCAGGGGGGTCCAGGTCGTCCACGACGCGCCCACTCCGTGCAGGAATACCGTCACTCGCTCGCTGCCCGGCCGAAACCGGCCATTCAGGGCGTAAAGCGCTCCGGCTGTCGTCTGAATAGTCGCGGCCTCAAGCGTGAAATCAGCCGGTTCGCTGCGCAGGTCGTAGGGAAAGTACGTGCGTTCGACGCCGGTCACTCGCCGAGTAAATGGCGATAACGACGCGAAGTCCAGCACCTACAACCGTTGTGTGACACTCGCGTGGTGGAAGTTCGGCAGCCGGCATCGACCGTGGATCGGTCCTTGCTCGACGGCGTGCTCGCGGTGGTGCGGGAACTGGGCGGAAATATCGAGCTCGGGGAGGCGCTGAAACTGATCGTCGGCGCCGCGGCCGGAGTGCTGGGCTTCGGGGCAGCCGCCATCAATGTCACCACTCCCGAAGGCGACTTGCGCGTCGAGGCGGTCGTGGGTCCGCCGGGCATCGAGGAACTGGTGGGCACGCGTCGGCCCATGGAGTTCTGGCGCGAACTGCTCGCGGCGGCCGAGCCGTGGGGCGAGCTGCGCTACTTCAGTCACGAGCGTGATCAAAGTCTGGTTGATCAATTCACCACGTGGATGCCGCCCAGCCCAGCGGGCCCGGAACCGGATGCCTGGCATCCCGAGGACACGCTCCTCGCGCCGCTGTGGGACGACGAACGGCGCCTGATCGGCGCAATCAGTGTGGATCAACCGAGATCCGGCCGGCGCCCGGACATCGAACAGTGCACTGTGCTCGAGGTCTTCGCCGGCCAGGCCGCGCGAGCCATCTGCGACGCCCAGGCGCGCCAGATCGCCCGGGCTCACCGACTCGAGGTCGAGTCTCGCTGGCGGTTGGCTTTCGAACACAGCCCGACCGCGGCAGCGCTCGTCGGCACAGACGGGCGTATGACGCAGGTCAACGATGCCTTCGTCGCGCTGTTGGGCTATACGCGTGAGCAGCTGATGGGGAGGACATTTGCCGAGGTCACGCATCCGGACGATGTGCGGAGCAGTGTTGACATGTTCGCCGAACTCATCGCCGGCCAGCGAGACAGCTACCAACTGGAGAAGCGCTACATCCGGGCCGACGGGCAGCTCGTCTGCGCGCTGCTGCATGTCGGCGCCATCCGTGACGAAGGCGGGACCGTCCAGACCATCGTGTCGCAGATCAGCGACATCACCGAGCGAAAGGTGGCCGAGGAGCGACGGACCCACCAGCTCTCGCATGATCAACTCACCGGGCTGCCCAACCGGTCCCACCTCGGCCGCGTGCTGTCCGAGTACCTGGCCGCGCGACAGCACGTGGGTGTGTTGTTCTGCGACATCGACCGGTTCAAGACGATCAACGACAGCCTCGGCCGGCGCGCTGGCGACGAGCTGTTGCGTTCTGTGGCCCGGCGCCTGAGCGCCGCGGTTCCCAGTGGCTGCACCATCGGGCGGGTCGGCGGCGACGAGTTCGTTGTCCTCGCACCCGGCGAGCATGATCCACCAGCCCTGCGCCGTCTCGGCGAGAAACTATTGGCGGCGCTGCGCGAGCCGTTGGCGATCGGCGGCTTCCGGCCCACTCTCGGCGTGAGCATCGGCGCAGCCGCGAGCGTGTCCTGGGACCAGCATCCTGATGACCTCATCCGCGATGCTGAGCACGCGCTCTCGCGGGCGAAGGCACACGGTCGCGGCCTCGTCGAGGTCTACGACCCGCATCACGATCACCCGACGACGCTGGAAGACCTGCGGCTAGAGGAAGACCTGCGGCACGCGATCGACACCGGGACCGGGCTGCAGGCCCATCTCCAGTCGATCGTCAGCCTGGTCGATGAATCCGTGGTCGGCGTGGAATCGCTCATGCGCTGGCAGCATCCCGAACGGGGCCTGCTCGGTCCGGCGGATTTTCTGCGCATGGCTGAAGAGAGCGGCCTGATCGTGCCGCTCGGGTGGCGGATGCTCGAACTCGGCGTGCAGGCGGCGGCTAACTTCTCCGACAAGGCGCGCCACGGCGACTGGATCGCGGTCAACGTCTCGGGCAGCCAACTCGGCCGCGAGGTGCTGCCAGCCGAAGTACGGCGCGTCCTGGCCGTCAACCACGTCTCGCCGCACCGGCTGCACATCGAAATCACCGAGACGGTGTTGGTCGACGCCTCGCCCCAGGCCATCCGCGAGGTGCACGAGGTCGCCGACATGGGCGTCAGCATCGCGCTGGACGACTTCGGCACAGGGTATTCGTCGCTGTCCTTGCTGCGCGATCTGCCGATCAGCGTCGTCAAGATCGACCGCAGTTTCATCGCGCCGATAGCCGAGGATCGCCGTACCGCGGCGCTCGTTCGCAGCGTCGTCGCGATGTGCAGCTCGCTCGGCATCAGCACCGTGGCCGAAGGTGTCGAGACCCGCGAGCAGCTCGCTCTGGTCAGGGCATTCGGCTGCGATCACGCGCAGGGTTACCTGTTCGGTCCTCCGGCCCCGTGATCGTGATGATCGGGACGGCGCGCGGCGGCGTCCACTGATCGCGCGATATCAGCACTTCGCGCAGCAGGTCCGGCCGATCGGTGATGATGCCGGAAACACCGGCGTCGAGCAGCCGGTGCATCTCGTGCGGATCGTCCACGGTCCACACGATGATCGAGATGCCCACGGCGCGGGCGCGCGCGATCAGCCGCTCGCCGTACACGGGCAATCGCCCCACCCGCAGCGGCACGTGCGCGAACGCACCGCTCAGTCGCATCCGGGCCAGGCCGACGCGAGCGTGGCTGCTGGCGACGAGCGTTGCGAGATGACGCCAGCCGAGTGCGGTGTTCAAGTCGGGCCCTACCTGCTCCCGTAGCCGCCGCAGCCAACTGTCCCAAGCACCGGCGACGCACACGCGGTGCGCCGAGCCCGTCTGGATCAGCACTCGCGCCAGCTCACCGATGCCGGCCTCGTCCTTGAGGTCGATCGTGAAACACGCGTCCGGGAAATGTTCGAGCAACTCGGTCAGCGTCGGGATGGTATGCAAGTTGCCGACACGGAGCCGACGCACGTCGGCCAGGCTCCGCCCGTTGATCGCCCCACGGCCGTCCGTGACGCGATCGAGGGTGGCATCGTGGAAGACCACGAGGGCGCCGTCCGCGGTCAGTCGCACGTCGGTCTCGAGGTAGCGCACCCCGAGGGCGTAGGAACGGGCGAAGGCGTCGATCGTGTTCTCGGCCGCCAGGCCGGCGCCGCCGCGGTGCGCGATGGCCAGCACCCCGCGCCCGTCGCCGTACCGCATCGGTGCCAAAGCTTCCATGGCGTCTACTCTGCCGCGTTCCGAGGGGCAGAAATGGCCATCGGGGGGGCGCCCCGCGAAACGTTCACCAGAGCTTCGCCTGCCCGCCGCCCGCCGTTGACACCCGTACGGGGTGCGCCACGCCGACTCGGCACAGGCCGTTGCCGCTGCCGACACAATGCCGTCCATCTGACTGGCAGAGTTGGTGGCGTGCGCACCCACCTGCCGACCGAGCACGGCTTAGAACTGCGCTCGTGGCGCGTGACGGACGGCCCGATGCTGCTCAGTTCGCTCGCGCCGGAGGAGATGCAACGCCAGTTCGGGCGGGTGATCGACACGGTGCCGGTTGCCGAGGAGTGGATAGCCGCGGGGCAGCTCGGCTGGCGCGACTACGCGGCGTACTCCTGGACGGCCGTCGCCGGTTCGCAGGTCGTCGGCTCGGCGACCGTGTCAGCGGTGGACCGCACGCACGACACCGGGTGGTTCTCCTACTGGACCGCCGATTGTGCCCGAGGCACTGGAGTAGCCACGGCAGCGACCCGGGCCGTCGCCGATTGGGCGTTGAGCGACCTGGGTCTGTTCCGGCTCGAGTTGGGGCACCGCACGAACAATCCCGCCTCCTGTGCGGTCGCCAGCCGCGCCGGGTTCGCGATCGAAGGGCTGCAACGGGCCAAACTGCGCTACGGCGGGGAGCGGTTCGACGTGGAGATACATTCGCGACTGGCCACGGACCGACGGTAGGTGCAGGCATGCGAGCAGTGGTCTATGACGCGTTCGGCGAACTGCCCGAAGTGCGTGACATTGCCCCGCCTCTCTGTCCGCCGGACGGCGCGCTCATCCGGGTCGAGGCGACGGGGGTGTGTCGCAGCGACTGGCACGCCTGGCTGGGCCACGACGCGGACGTGACACTGCCGCACGTACCCGGGCACGAGTTCGCCGGAGTGGTGGTCGACGTCGGCCGGAGCGTCCGCTCCGCGCTTGTCGGGCAACGGGTTACCGTGCCATTCGTGTGTGCGTGCGGCGACTGCGCGCAGTGCCGAGAGGGCAACCAGCAGGTCTGCCCGAACCAGACGCAACCGGGGTTCACCCATGCCGGATCCTTCGCGGAACTGGTCGCCGTGCACCACGCCGACATCAACCTCGTGCCGCTACCCGATGCCGTCGACAGCGTCACCGCCGCGGGCCTCGGCTGCCGGTTCGCCACGGCCTACCGTGCCGTCGTGGCGCACGGCCGGGTGCAGCCCGGCACCTGGGTGTCCGTGCACGGCTGCGGCGGCGTCGGGTTGGCCGCGGTCATGATCGCGGCCGCGCACGGCGCGCAGGTGCTGGCCGTCGACATCAACCCGGCCGCGCTCGAACTGGCTCGCGAATTCGGTGCTGCGCACACTCTCAACCCGCCCGCCGCCGGTGAGATCGTGCGGCTCACCGGTGGCGGCGCGCACGTCAGCGTCGAAGCGCTCGGCCGAGCCTCGACGTTCGCCGATTCGATCGGCGGGCTGCGCCGGTGCGGCCGCCACGTCCAGGTCGGGCTGCTGCTGGCCGACGACGCGAACCCGCCGACGGACATGGCCGCGGTCATCGGCAGGGAACTCGAGATCATCGGCAGCCACGGCATGCCCGCACACGCCTACCCGCAGCTGCTGGCCGAGATCGCGGACGGCGGACTACAGCCCAATCGCCTGGTGTCAAAGGTGATCACGCTCGATGAGGCACCCCTCGTGCTGGCCACCCTCGGCCAGGACGGTCAACCCGGGACGACCGTCATCAGGATGGGATGACGCGCATGCGCCTGGTGTCGTTGCTGCCGTCGGCGACCGAGATCGTCTACGCGCTCGGGCTGGGAGATCAGCTCGTCGGAGTGACGTTCGAGTGCGACGAACCGCCGTCGGCGCGCCTGGAGAAGGCGGTCGTGGTGGCCGGTCGCGACACCTCCGCCATGAAGCCCGGGGAGATCGACGCTTACGTGCGCGCAAAATCGGCCGCCGGTGAGGACCTGTACACGCTGCACCAGGACGCTCTGGCCGGCCTGGACCCCGACCTGGTTATCACCCAGGACCTCTGCTGGGTGTGCGCGATCCCGTCCGGCCAGGTCGACGAGGCACTGGCCTATCTAGGCTGCAGCGCTGACGTCGTGTCACTCGACCCGCACTCGCTCGAGGACGTTCTCGAGACCATCAGCACAGTGGCCGAGCGCACCGGGACGCAGGCACGGGCCGCGGAGTTGATCGCCGGGCTGCGGCACCGGTTGGCCCGCGTGTCGGCGGCGGTCGCACACCGAGCACGGCCACGGGTCGCGGTCGTCGAGTGGGTCGACCCGCCGTTCCCGGGTGGGCATTGGATCCCGGATCTGATCAGTGCGGCCGGTGGCGAGCCAGTGGCGGCGATGGCGCGCACGCCGTCGGCCCCCACCACGTGGCCGGCAATCGCGCAGGCGGCGCCCGATGTCGTGATCGTGGCGCCGTGCGGCTATCACCTCCCCGGCGCCGCCGAGCAGGCCCGTATCGTCGCCGACGCCCTTCCTGGCCCGCAGATCTGGGCCATCGACGCCGACGGCATCGTGGTCCGCCCCGGGCCGCGGCTCGTCGACGGTGTCGAAGCGATCGCGGCGATCCTGCACCCAGCGTTGGTCCCGGCGTCGGACGCGGTGCTGCGCGTCAGGTAGCCGACCCGAGATCCTCAGGCGCATGATCAGCCGCCTCTCGCGCGATCTCGCTGCGGGAGCGGGCGTCAAGCTTGGCCAGAATGTGTGACACGTGGGTCTGCACGGTGCGCCGGGACAGGAACAGTTCCGCAGCGATGTCCGGGTTGGACAACCCCTTCGCCACCAACTCCGCCGTCTTCAACTCAGTCGGGCTCAGGCTTCCCCAGCCGCTGGTAGGGCGGCCCGCGACCCGCGGGCGATGGCGGCGCATACCCAGGGGGCGGGTCCTGGCATCGACGCGGCGGATGTCCCACTCGGCCCCGAGCGCGGCGTAGGTGTCTATCGCCTCGATGAAGACCGGCCGGGCTCGCCCGAGGTCCCCACCCTCACCCAACAGAACCGCGAGCTCCTCCAGGGTCTGGGCAAGCTCGAGGGGGCGTTGGACGCAGCGATAATAATCAGCCGCGGCCACCAACGCCGCCGGGTCGCGTTCGAGCAGGCCGCGGCACTGATCCGCCCCCGCTTGCATGGCCGGGAACGGGGCCGCCTGCGCATCGGCGAGACACATGGCGGCCGCGTCACCAGCCGTGGCGGTGTCCCCGACCGCCAGGGCCGCCCGCACAAGTGCGGGCAGGCACAGTGAGCGACCGTTTCCGCGGATGAAGTTCGCCCCGAGCGTCGCCGTGAGCTCGGCCACGGCGGCGTGAGGCTGGTGAGCCTGCTCGGCCACGACCGCCCGGGCCAGGATCACGTACGCGGAGTTCCAGAGAGTCCACGAATTAGCCGGCGTGAGTGCGTCATTCTCGTAGACCGTGTCCAGATGCAACGTGGCCGCCGGACGGTCATTGCGATGCGCTGCCATGAGCGCCTTGAGGCCATGATGGACGAGAAAGGACGGGTCGCCTGGCTCCAGGTCGTCAGTGGCCTCGAGTTCGGCCAGCGCGTCATCCCATTGACCACAGGTGAAGTAATGAGTCGCGATCGACACCGTCACCTGAGCGAATCGCACTCTGCCCACCCGGTCGACGAGGTTGCGCGCCTGACGGATCGTGTCCTCGGCCGCGGCGAACAGATCGCCGGCGTCCAGCGCGTGGATCCGATGGCTGAGCATGAGCAGCCGAAGGTCCGTGTGCTCGGGATTGTCATCGCGGAGCAAGGCCAGCCCGCGTTCGAGGTTCTCGACGAATCCGCTGACATCCAAGTGGCTGGCCCGCTCGGCGGCCACCGTATGCAGTGCGTACGCGGCCGCCAGATCGTCCTGCTCGGCTGCGTCGAGAACCTCGTCCGCCGCGGCCCGGGCCACCTCGGCCTCGCCGCGCACCATGTGGCACTGTGCGAGCAGAGCGGTCAGCCGGGCCCACCACCGGTGCGGGAGCGCTTCGCTGGCCAACGTCTCACGCAGGGCCTTGATCGCCTCGTCGGCCCGTCCGGAGCGCAGCAACGCGCCGCCGAGCGCCCAGGTCATGACCCCGATCTGGTCGCCGTCCTTGGTCCGACCGAGCACCTGCCGGGCGAGCGCCTCGGACTCCTCGTTACGTCCGGCCCGCAGCAGTCCAATGGTCAGCCAACTGGCCAGGACGTCGCGGCCCTCGTCGGTTCCGATGTGCGAGCCCGCGACGGCGTCGAACAGCTGCATGGCTATCTCGGGCGCCAGATGGATCAACACCGGTGCGGCCTCGACGAGCCAGTCGAACATCCACTCATCGGCTGTTTCGGCGGCCGGGAGCATCTGTTCGGCCACCCGGTCGACCGAGGCTCCGGAATCGGCCAGGGCCCGCGCGATCTGACCATGTAGCGCCACCCGCATCCCGGTCGGAGTTGCCTCGTAGAGCGCCTGGCGGATGACTGGGTGCCGGAACGCGTAGCGCGCCCCAGCCGGAACCACGACGCGCGCGGCCACCGCTTCGTCCATGACCGCGATGAGTTCGCTCGGTGCACGGTTGGCCACGATGGACAGATCCGCCACAGCGAACTCCCGGCCGAGCAGAGCGGCCAGGCGCAGCATCTGCCCGGTCTCGGTCGACAGAAAACCCAGCCGGTCGGCGATCGCCGCCGCCAGCGACTCCGGCGCGCGGCCGCCCGCGCAGGGCCCGTCGCGGAGCAGGGCGTCGGCGAGTTCGGTCAGGTACAGCGGGTTCCCCCCGGCTTGGGCAGCGAGTTCGTGCAGGTCAGGACCCGGTGGCCGGCCGAGCAATCCCGTGATCAGGTCTGCGGCCTGCTCGCTGTCCAAGGGACCCAGGTCAAGGACGGTGCCCCGGCCGGCTTCGATATCACGCCGCAGTCGCACCAGGCTGTCCGGCCGTGGCGTAGGCCGGCACGCGCCAACCAGCAGCAACGGGAGCTGGTCGATGACCCGGCTCAGCCGCTCCCAAACGAGCATGCTCGCGTCGTCGGCCCACTGCAGGTCGTCGATGACGAGGACGAGCGGGGAGTCGGAGCAGAGGTGATCGACCAGCGCGAGCGCCCGCTCCATCGCCGCCAGCACCGGGTCGGCACCCTCAGCCAGGGACGGATCCGGTACCCGGGCGTCGAAACCGAGACATTCGATGAGCACTTGTAAGGGGAACCGGTGTCCCCACTCCTCGGCCGCGCTCCATCGCAGCGCACAGCCCAGACGTTCGGCCTCGGCCAGGCCCTGCGCCAATAGCGCGGACTTGCCGATCCCCGACTCCCCCTCGATCAGGACCGAGGCGCCGACTCCGTCGGCCACTGCGACCACAAGGTCGCGTAGCCGCTGGAGTTCCTTCGCTCGGCCAACGAAGACACCCTCAAGCACCCCGCACCCAGCCTTCTTCTCAGCGTCAAGGTAGGGGCTTGAAAATACGCGGGTGAAGCCGGTCGGCACCACGGCTCCATGTGACCAGCGTCAGGCGCACCGGTTAACGCGCCGGTGTCCCCGTGGCCGTCCGAGTACGCCCGTTCCTTTCCAGTGGCACACTCGGGCCATGCCCTACGAGCTCGCCCAGGTCAACGTGTCCCGGCTCGCCGCCCCGTTGGACGATCCCGCCCTGGCCGACTTCGTGGCGGCCCTTGACCCGGTGAACGCGGTGGCCGACGTTGCACCAGGGTTCATCTGGCGGATGCAGACCGAGGACGGCAACGCGACCGCGATCCAGGCCTTCACCTGGGACGCCGCCGGCAGCTCGGGCGTGATCGTCAACATGTCGGTGTGGACAGACGTCGAACACCTCGCCGCGTTCGTCTACGGCGAGATGCACCGGCAGGTCCTGCGTCGCCGGCGCGAGTGGTTCGAACCGATGAAGGAGGCGTTCAGCGCGTGCTGGTGGGTGCCGGCCGGGCACCGGCCCACCACCGACGACGCGGAGAAGCGGGTACGGCAGCTGCGCGGCCAGGGCCCGAGTGTCCGAGCATTCACACTTCGTGAGCATTACCCGCCGCCTGATGCCGGCCAGGCCGCCACGCCCCTCCCGGGGGCCGACGACTGGCTCTGCCCGGCCTGAGCGGCCAAGCAGATGCGCCGCACACCTGGTGGTGTGCGGCGCATCCTCGTACTGCGTCAGCTCGGTCAGTGCGTTAGGCCACCGGGCTGGAGAAACCGGAGACACCGCCACTGCCGACGCTCAGGTTCTTCTGGGTCGTCCAGCTCGTCGAACCGTCACTGCCGGTGCTGTTACCGGAGATGTAGGTGAACGAGTCGCCGTTCGCCGCCACCACCAGACCCACGTGACTGGTCCCCGACGAGACGTTGAAGACAACCGCGTCGCCGACCTGGGGGTTGTTCGTGTGGTACGTCCCGTGGTCGACCCCGTAGGTGTAGAAGCTGTTCGCCATCGCGTTCAGCCCACCGGTGTTCGCACCGGCCTGGGCCCACACCCACAGTGCGAAGTCAGCGCACCATTCCTCGGTCCGCCAGCCGTTGGAGCAGGCCGAACCGCCGACACCGAGTTCGGTCGAGTAGAAGTTGCAGTTGTACCCGCCGATCTCGTGATTGCGGCCGGCGTTGTTCAGTTCCTGGGTGGCGATGTTCGCGATGTTGCTCGTCAGGTCACCGGACGGCGGCGGGGGCGGCGGCGGGGGCGGCGGCGGCGGCGGGGCACACCCGGTCCGGGCTATGCCCATCGCAGCCATCGTGTCCGGGCCGGCCGCGCCATCGGCGCTCAAGCCGTGCGCGGCCTGCCAGGCGGCGACGGCGTCCTTGGTCGCCGGACCGTAGGCACCGTCCTGGCCGGCGCCGGCGACGCCCTGCACCTCGGAGACCTTGGCGGCCAGAGCGGCGTCAGTCTGCGGACCGTCCACGCCATCGACGGCGATACATGCGTCGGTTTGGAAGGCGCTCGTCGCGCCCTGCGTCTGGGGGCCGGACTGCCCGTCAATGCCCGAGAACGGCAGGTAGCCCAGGCCGGCCAGGTCGTACTGGAGCTGCGTGGTGTCCACTGCCGAAGCGGGCGAGGACATGCTCACCGCCAGCCCGGCACAGGTGGACAACGTCAGCAGGCCGAGGGCCATTCGGACACCCAGCCGGGACCGTATTCTGTGCTTTCCGATTTTCATGAAACAAGCCTGTCCCGACACGTTCTCGCTGGCATCCGCCATCTGGCCTAAATATCCAATTAATATCGAATGTCGCGATTGGTCCAGTCGGCGTGGGGGAGATACGTTTACGGCCGTCCGGGACGCTGGAGCACCCCTCAGAGCCAAGGGGAAAGCTCAGGCAGCCCGCCGCTATCAGCCCTGCACCCACCGGCTCCCCGGCCAGCGAGCCAAGCGGCCAAGTCGGCCACCCGGCCCCGGACGGTGACTGCCTCACCGATTCCGCCCACCGCCCAGGCGCTGCCCTCGAAGCTCAGCAGCTCGAGCGCCGGGCCGTCACCCTGCGCCGAGCGGCGGGCGGCGATGTCGCCGATCAAAGCCGCGCACAACGCCACCGGCAGATCGTCGAACCCGATGCCCACCCCGAGATCGACCGAATGGACCGCGACCTCTCGCACCCGCATCCAGACGATCTCGGTCGCTGGCACCGCGCGGCCCTGAGCCGTGCGGACCTCGGCCGTCCACTGGTCCTCTGCCAGCGCGTCCAGGTCACCGTCGAGCGCGGCCGCACTGTCGTGCACCAGCGCCCGCAGCCGAGCACCGGGCCAGGACGACGCCGCTTCGATGTCGGCCGAGCGCTGCTCCATCGAGGAGTACATCGGACTCGGTTCGCCAATAGCGGCCCAGCGCACCAGGTTCTGCAGTGCCTGCGCGTTCAACCCCACGTGAGCGATCAGGTGCCGGCGGGTCCAGCCAGGCAGCGCGCTCGCTTCGTCGAACGCGTCGTCGGCCAAGGCGTCGACGGCACCGAGGAAAAGCGTGGTGCCCGCCCGCAGCCACGGTCTCGTCTCGTCGGTACTGAGCCATTTCATCGCGGTCTCCAGTCAGCTGAGCAGCCGTCGGTACAGCGGCGGCCGCGTTCTTCACCCGGAGCGAGTGATGGTGAACATGTAGCAACCGTAGGAGACGTTGCGGCTGTGGATCTGGACCACTGCCGGATCGTCGAGCAGTGTGCTGATCGCGGCCTCGGGGTCCTGGCCGTCGTGCAGGCTCGCGGCGTGGATCCAACCCCGGTCGTCGTAGGCGCGCAATACCTGCGCGCGGCCGCGCCATCCGTTCGGGTAGGCGTCAGTCGCGGCCGGTCCGGCACACGGCTGGGCGTGGGCGAAGATCGCACCGATCTCGCGGTACGGGCTGGTCGGCAACGGCGGCTCGTAGCCGAACAGGATCAGCGCCTCGCCGGCGCGCGCATCACGCAGGCAGCAACGCAGCGGTTCCCCGCCACCCGCGGTCACCCCCGCGGGCGGGTGGCCCGACGCGTCGCGTTCGCTGGCGCGCACCTGGTTGAGCAGCGCGGGCGGCACAGCGTGGATGCGGAGGTCTGTCGTGGTGGTGGTCATACCTCAATCGTGGCCGCTGTCACCGAGGCGTGCTGGCGGAAATCGGACAGCGCGTCTAGGCCGGCGCGATCGTTGTCACAACGACGGTCTCGACACCGTAGACCGTGCGACCCGGCGCCCGGACAACAGCGCGGAGGGTGGCGGTCGTGGGGGTGCGCGGTGGGATGACGAGCACCGCCACGATCGCCGAGCTGAAGGCGGGAATCGTCCTGCTGCTCCGCCCGACGGCCCAGTCGGGCGGCGCCGCGACGGTGACCGTGACGTAGGAAGGCTGGGCGGTGCGGTTAGCCACCTCGACCAGCACTGTGTTGGGTTGCCCGGCGGTCAACGGCCCGGAGGCGATCAGGTTGGTGGCCTCGACAAAGCGCGGCGCGGCCCGGCCGTCGCCGGCCGTGGGCACGCCCGTGTCGGGATTGACGAAGAAGGGCCCGGCTCGGTGCGGGCCGGCGAAGTCGAAGGCACCGGCCAGACTGCCGGCGACCCCGTCATAGGAGCCGTCGCCGATGCGGCGGCCACCCAGCCAGTTGTCCTCGACGAACCGGATGATCGAGGTCTGGTCGGTCAGGGCGTGATTGACCGAGTTCGGCCTGCTGTACGGCGAGATGACGAGCAGCGGCTGCCTGGCGCCGTAGCCGCAGCGGCCCTGATAACCACCCAGCACCGGGGTGGCGGTGCCGCACAGGCCCGGTCCGGTCAGCGCGTCGAATGCCGTCTGCGACGTGTTGATCCGCGGCGGGGCGACGTGGTCGTAGCCGCCGTCGGAGTCGTCCCACGCCACGACCACCGCGGTGTCCTTCCAGCTAGGCAGCGACTGCAGGTGGTTGACGGTGCTGGCCAGGAAGTTCTGCTCGTCCAGCGGGCCGGAGCAGCTGCAGCCGCCCTGCTCGTACCCGCCGGCCTTGAGGAACGAGACGGCGGGCAGCTTGCCGGCATTGGCGGCCGCGTAGAAATCGGTGAGGTCGTACTGGTGGTTGGCCCGCCCGTCATGGCCGATCTCGGTCAGCGAGCTCGGTGCCAGGTGATGCGGGTTGCTGGTCGAGGCGTAGTAGTTGAATGCTTCATTGCCACTGTCGTAGTCGGTGCCGCGCTTGCCGAACACGGTGGTGTGCGACTCGGCGCAGACGGCTGAGCCGTCGGCCAGGCGGCTCGTGGCCCGGAACCCGCCGCTGAACCAGCCCCAGCTGACCTGCTGATCATTGAGCAGATCGCCGATGTTGCGTCCGGTGAAGTGCACGTTGAGCGGCGGCTTCGGGCAGTCGTCGTAGGTCGGCTCGATGTTGGCGATTGTCGTGCCGTCGACGATCTTCGTGGTGGGCAAGCTCGCCACGGCGCCGTGGTTCTGCCCAGAGACGAGGTTGACCGCGCCGATGTGCGAGGGACCGAACGTGGTGCCGAACGAGTTGTCGTTGAGGGCGAAGTTCTGCGCGTAGTTCCACAGCGCGGTGACCGTGTTGCCGTCGTAGTAGTTCATGACGTGCGTCGGGCTGCAGGCCGGATCACGAGACCCTGTCTCCTCGACGAAGCGGTTCATCAGGCCGTTGTTCATGGCCTTCTGCTCGGCGAGGTAGTCGTGGTTGGACCCGCAGACCCGCGGCTCGTTGCGCGGATTGCGCTGCGGGTTCGCGCTATTGGGGTTGTTGGTGAGCAATTGGGGGGTGTAGCCGTTAAGCGCCGGCGTGCCCGGCTTGGCGGTGAACGCCGGCTCGCCCGGCGGGTTGGCCGCGTGCGGGTAGACGCCGAAGTAGTGGTCGAAGGGCACGTTCTCCTGGAACAGGACCACCAGGTGCTTGATCGGAGTCGCCGTGGCCGTGCCACCCGTCGCGGGGCGGGCCGCCGCGGCAGCCGGGGTCAGGGTGGCCACCGTGACGCTCAGCGCGGCCCCAGCGATGAGCAAGTGGCGGCAGGTGGACTTGGCTGGCATGGCGTCTCCTCTTCGGCCCGGACATTCCACGCTAAACGTATGAGGTGGCTGACTCAAGTGCAGACGGTAAACGCATTCTGAACAGTTCCGCGCCGCCCGGCCCGTGGAGCGTGGCCGCGTCACGCGCCGGTGTAGGTCACGCCAACCGTTAGACCCGCGAGGTCTCGGGATTCCCGGCCGAACAGACCCACCAGTCGTCTACCAGCGTGCCAACGGCTCGTCCAAGCCGGGTCGTTGCGCAGCGTCGGAGCCAAAGTGGCCAAGTGCCGGTTCAACGCGTGGACGCTGCGAGCGAAGCTCACGCGATCGTCGTGGTCGACAGCGACGTCGCGGAAATATTGCGAGCCGACTGGGCCTGAGTCGAGCCGGCTCGCGGGTACTACCGCTGCGGGCGGGCCTTGGCGTCGCGCGCGGGTGGGACGACAATAGGGGCAGGCCCCGATGCCTTGGGCTTCTTGTCCTGCTTGGGTTTGCGGACCTCGCGGCCGCCCTTGTTCTTGCCACCCATGATTTCTCTCCCCGGAACGTCGGAATATGGTCTGAGGTGCCCCCGCGCCGCAGTCTCGAGTGCCTGCAGCCTACGCCCGGACTCCGCGCCAGGCCCGACGCACCTGACGGCATCACGGCACGGTGCGCAACGCGGTAGCCGCGATCCCGACCACGACGGGAATCACGCCAAGGCAGACGAAGGCCGGCAGGAAGCACAGCCCGAGCGGTGCCATGGCCCACACGCCGGCGCGATGGGCGCGGGCCTCGGCCACGGCTCGGACGCCCGCGCGCACCTCGGCCGCCACCTGCGCCATGCCGCGGGCGAGCTGAATCCCGCTGTGCGCGCTGCGGCAGGCAGCCTGGGCCACCGGGGCCAGGACACCGTCGGCGGCGAGGACCCGCCAGGCCTCGGCCGGGTCGGCACCCAGCCGCAGCAGGCCGGCGACGTGGTCGAGCTGCGCCTGCCGCACCGGCCCGGCGGCCGGCGCAGCCAGGACCAATGCCGCCGAGACGGGCTGCCCGCTGTGCAGCGCGGCCGCGAGCAGGTCGAGAGTGAGCGCCAGGCTGCGATCCGGCCCGCGCCGAACCGCTCGACGGGCGAGGCGGGTAAGCACGTGGCAGGCCACCGGGATGAGCAGGCCCCCGATCAACAGCCCGCGCACCGGGCTGAGCACTGCGACGCAGGCCGCCGCGAGAGCCAGCGCGAGCACCACTCGCAACGCGGGCAGCGGAATACGTCGCGGCATGCTCGCCCTGCCGACCCGCACCGAGGGCCCGATCGGCGCGACCCAGACTGCGGCCGCGAGCAACAGCCACTCACGCACGTTGGGCCCGCCGCATCAGCCGCTGGGTCCAGATCACCCCGAGCGCGTCGAGCAGGACGCCCGCGCCGCACAGCAGTCGCCCGGGCGGTGTACCGAGCAGGAACGACAACGGCTTGGCGCCCATGGCCCCACCCAACGCGATGCCGATCACGGGCAGCCCGGCCAACAGGGCAGCAGAGGACCGTGGCCCGGCCAGGGCCACCGCCACCGCCCGGTGCTGCTGCTCCAGATCGGCCAGATCGGCCGCCACCCGAGCGAGCACGTCTGCCATCGGGGCGCCAGAGACGGCGGCCACCCGCCAGGCGTGCGCGAGCGGCTCGAGATCTCCGGCGGCCAGCAGCACGACGGCAGGATCCGCACCAGCCGCCGCCGCCGCACTTGCCGCGGCAAATGCACTCGCGTGGTGGGGCGCCACCTCGGCCGCCGCCGCGAGAGCCGCGGCCGGTCGGCCGCCTGCCACCAGTTCGGCCACCAGGAGCCGAGTCGCGGTGAGCAGCTCGTGGCGTCGCCCCTCGCGATGCCGTCGCGAAAAGGTTGCGAGCACGAACGTCGGCCACCTGGTGCGCCGCGCCCTCGGCCCCGCGACTGTGGCCAACCGGCCGCGTCGAGACAGGCCGAGTGCGCGCTGCCATGCCGGCGAGGGCAATGGAACCAACGCGACGCCGACGGCCAAGGCCAGCCAGGCCAGCGCAGTCATCGCAGCAGTGCGGGCACGGCCCGCCCCCGGTCGGCGATCAGGGCAGCCAAACGTGGCGCCGCCGGCCCCAACCCCGAGCGCACCGACCAGACCGAGGTGACGGTCAGCTCATCCCCGGCGCGATCGAGCAGCCCGATCTCGTCGACGATCCGGCGTCCGTCGCGACCGCGACGCAGATGCACCACCACGTCGAGCGCGCTCGAGACCAGCGCCGCCACCGCGTCGGCGCGCAGCCCGCCCAGGGCGCCCAACGCGACGAACCGAGCCGGGACATCGGCGGCCGAATTTGCGTGCAGCGTCGCCGCTCCGCCCTCGTGCCCGGTATTGAGGGCGACGAGCAGTTCGATCATCTCGGCGCCGCGGAATTCGCCCACCACGAGCCGGTCCGGGCGCATCCGCAGCGCCATCCGTACGAGGTCGCGAAGCCCGACCGCACCAGCGCCTTCGACGTTCGATGTCCTGGCCACCAGCCGCACCAGATGCGGATGGTCGATGACGACCTCGGCGGCGTCCTCGATCACCAGCAACCGCTCGCTGGCCGGAGCACGCCCGAGCAGCGCGCCGAGCAGGGTGGTCTTGCCGATACCGGTACCGCCGCTGATGACGAAGGCGAGCCGCGCGGCGAGGATCGCCTCGAGTACACCGGCCACGGTGCCGGGCATCGCCTGGAGCCGCACCAGGTCAGCCAGATCGTGGCGTTCGCGGGCCAGCACCCGCAACGACATGGTGGTGCGCGCGGTCAGCGGTGGCAGCACCGCATGCAGGCGGGTGCCGTCGGGCAGCGCGGCGTCGACAAATGGCATGGAGTCATCGAGTCGGCGACCGGCGCCAGTCGCGAGGCGCTGGGCCAGCCGGCGCACCGCGGCGTCGTCTACAAACCGGACCGGTGCGCGCTCCATCCCGCGACCGCGGTCGATCCATACCGCGTCAGGCCCGTTGACCAGCACGTCGGTGATCCCGGGCAGCGCCAGCAATGGCTCGAGCGGGCCGGCGCCAGTGAGCTCGGCCGCTACGTCACGACACAGTGCCGCGAGCACCGCGTCGTCGGCGATACCCTCGGCCTCGGCACGGACCACGACGGCGAGATCGTCCGGCTCGCTGGCCACCCGGCGCCGAACCCGCGCCACCAGGTCAGTCATGCCGGTGCACCCCGTCGAGAACGCCCGCAGCCGTGCGGGCCACGACCCGCGGCGGTCGCCGCGGGTCGATCACCCGCTCACGGGAACCCGCCATCGCCGGCAGTACACCGATCAGAGGCGTGGCCGTCATCGGCGCCGCCTGATCGACCGGGACCGAACCACGCCGCAGCACCAGCCCGGCGGCCACACCGGACAAGCTGGCCGCCACCGCCCGCGCCGAGATCAGCCCGCGTACCTGGGCGACGGCGAGCAGCACGACGAGCACGCACCTGGCCAACGCAGCGTCACGCTGTGCAGACTGGCCGCGGCCCAGATCGATGACGACCGGGCCGCGCGCCGCCGCGGCCGCGAGCACCTGAGCCACCGCATCGGCCGAGTCTGGTGAGGAGTCGGCGGCCAGCACCGGCACCAGGCCCCAGCGCGGCAGGCCGTCGGCGAGGAGCCCCGGGTCAAGCCGCCCGCCGCCGACCCGCAGCCCCGACCATCGCGCGCCGGGGACACCCTCGATGCCCAGCAACACGTCGATTCCGCCGCCCATGACGTCGAGGTCGATGAGCATCGCGCGGCCGGTGACCGAGGCGAGCACCGCGGCGAAGGTCGAGGCGCCCACGCCGCCGCTGCCGCCCACCACGCCGAGCACCGGTCCGTCCACATGACGAGCCAACCGGCCCGGGCCGGGCCTGCGCCACCGACGGAGCGAGGCTGTGGACAACGAAGCGGGCTGTGGACGGCGGACTTGACACGCGGCACCCAGCGCTGTGCCGGAACGCCGATCCGTATCCTGATCCAGTGTTTCCCGAACCGGCACAACCGCCCGTGCGCACCGCCGCGTTCTTCGACCTAGACAAGACGATCATTGCCAAGTCGAGCGTCCTCGCGTTCGGTAAACCCTTCTACCAAAGCGGATTACTGAACCGGCGCGCTGTCCTGCGCAGCGCTTACGCCCAGTTCGTCTTCGCCCTTGCCGGCGCCGACGAGGACCAGATCGAACGCATGCGCGCGTATCTGGCCGCCATGTGCACCGGGTGGGACGTGTCGCAGGTCCGCGAGATCGTCTCCGAGACGTTGCACGAGATCATCGACCCGATCGTCTACAACGAGGCGGTCGAGCTCATCGGCAAGCACAAGTCCGAGGGCCGCGACGTCGTCATCGTCTCCTCCTCCGGCGAGGAGGTTGTCGGCCCCATCGGCGCGATGCTCGGCGCCGATCACGTGGTCGCCACGCAGATGCATGTCGCCGACGGCAAGTACACCGGCGAGATCGGTCGCTACGCCTACGGCCCCGAGAAGGCGGTCGCCATCCTGGCGCTGGCCGAGGAGCGCGGCTACGACCTGGCTGGCAGCTACGCCTACTCCGATTCGGCCACCGACGTGCCGATGCTCGAGGCGGTCGGCCACCCGTTCGCCGTCAACGCCGACCGCGCGCTGCGCAAGGTCGCGGCCGACCGTGGCTGGCCGATGCTGGTGTTTTCCAACGCGGTCCCGTTGCGTGAGCGCATCTCCGGACTGCGCCCGGAACACCCCACGGCGACGGCCACCGTCGTAGGCGCCGGTGTCGCCGTCGTGGGTCTGATCTGGTATGCCTCCCGGCGGCGCGCCCGCCTGGCCTGACTTCCCGCGCCAGACGCGCGCCCAGGGGTTGTGCTTCGGTGCACGCAGGCGTCAAATACGACATACGGATGGGGCCCGTCCATGGCGGTCCAGCCCCCAGCGGGCCCCACCCAGCACGGCCGAACGGGCACCCACGCGGCGAACCCACCACGCGAAAGGTGAGTCGACGCGGACTGGCAGAGCTGTTGGCCCGCGCCCGACAATGCACACAAGGGCACGCTTGGTAACCCGCAAGTCCGTGAAGGCGGCGCTGTAGAAGTCCGGCCGGACAGCTACGGCGCCGTCGTATTGGCGCCCGCCACTCAACCGCGGGCCATCGCTTCGCAGATCGCAGTCGACTCCCGAGCGCCGGCGACCACTGCGTCCGCGCAGTGCGTCAACCACTGGGCCACGCCGCCGGACGAGCCCGTGCGATATGCCTCCAGCGCCGCGTCGTATGCATCGCGCAGCTCGCGATGCCCGGCCTCGACCACCACCAACGACCGCGGGTCCAAGCCGCGCTCGATGAGGGTCAGCCGCACAGCCACCCGGGCGACCACACCGGACGCCGGGGCGAATGCGTCGAGCGAGAGCAGCTCACCGTGGACGATCCCAGCCACCACCACCGCCGGAGCCGACGTCGCTCCCAGCACCGCGGCCAGCGTGTCGAGGCGCGCGACCACCTCAGGTGTCGGCAGCGGACGCCCCAGCCCGTCGCTGTCCGGCACCAGGTCGGCCGCGGCCAGTGCGTGCAGGCGGGCCAGTGCCTGCCTGGGCGCATGCGTCCAAGTGTCAGCCAGCCCGGCGATGGCGGCGTGCGCCCGCAATGCTCCTTGAACGACTGGATCGCCTGCCTCAGCGCCCGAGCGCACGTCGTCGAGGGCCACCTCGGTGCCGGCCAGCCACGCGGAGGCCCACGCGCCGCGCAGCGCAGACTCGGCCGACACGTCGGCGGAGCGGCGGCGCAGAGTGCGGTTACTCAGCAGGGCGTCGACAGCTGCCCGTGCGGCTGCGACGCCGTCCATGACGCCGGGCAGGTCGAGCAGCGGGGCCAGCGGATCGGCGGTCACAACGCCGAAGGCTAACCGCCGCCGGGAAATGGGTAGGCCAGCAGATGCGCAGTTAGCGCTCGGACTGGAATGATCGGGCCACTACGCTGAGCAGCCGACTGCAGAGGAGCCGACATCGTGACGGTTGAAGCACGACCGAGCAGCGGCCCGGCCGCTCGCCAGTCCGATGAAGAACCCATCGGCCAGCTGGTCGCGGATGTGTCGAGCTCCCTGTCCACGCTGCTGCACAGCGAGATCGAGCTGGCCAAGCTGGAGCTCAAGGTCTCCGTCAAGAACGCCGGGGTGGGCGTCGGCTACTTCGGCGCCGCCCTCGTGCTGCTCGTCTTTTCGTTGACCTTCGGGCTGATCGCGCTGGCCGAGGGCATTGCCGCGCTCGGTGTGTATCGCTGGCTGTCGTACCTGATCGTCTTCCTGCTGCTGCTGGCCGTCGTGGGCATCTTCGCGTGGCTCGGCGTCAAGAAGGTCAAGAAGGTCAAGGCTCCCGAGCGCACGATCGCCACGAGCAGAGACACAGTGGCCTACCTCAAGGCCAACACGAAGCGCGGATAGGCGGCTAGGCAACGCATGGGTGTTGGTCCCCTTCCCGGTGCACCAGACAGCTCGATCGCGCTGGTCGACGGCCCGTGGACCCACCGCGTCGTGCGGGCGAACGGGATCGCGCTGCACGTCGCCGAGGCCGGCACCGGCCCGCTCGTCCTGCTGCTGCACGGGTTCCCGCAGTTCTGGTGGGCGTGGCACCAGCAGTTGAGCGACCTGGCCGGTGCGGGGTTCCGTGCCGTTGCCGTCGACCTGCGCGGCTTCGGTGCCAGCGACAAGCCGCCGCGCGGTTACGACGCACCCAACCTGGCCGCCGATATGGCCCAACTCGTCAATTCACTCGGCGAGAGCGACGCGATGGTCGTCGGTACCGACCTCGGCGGGCTGCTCGCCTGGACGATGGCGGCCCGTCATCCGCGCGTAGTACGCAGCCTGGCCCTGGTGGCCGCGGCCCACCCGTTGCGGCTGCGCAGTGCGCTGTCCGCGCGCGGCGGTGCCCAGCGGCGTGCTTCTGCTTACGCTTTGCGCACCTTTCAGGTGCCCCGCCGCCCGGAGACCCTGCTCACCCGCGACTCGCAGTACGTGCGCCAACTCTTCGACGGCTGGACCGGACCACGCTGGCGCGGCACCCCGGGCTACGTGGCCGACGTGGAGCGCTACGCCGAGGCGATGCGCGTGCATCCCGTTGCGTACTGCGCGTCGGAGTACTTCCGGTGGCTGGTCCGCTCGATGGCTCGGCCGGACGGCAGGCGATTCGCTGATTCGCTG
This sequence comes from Pseudonocardiales bacterium, assembly GCA_040006035.1. Taxonomy (GTDB): domain Bacteria; phylum Actinomycetota; class Actinomycetes; order Mycobacteriales; family Jatrophihabitantaceae; genus QHCC01. The sequence goes on from JBDTXT010000001.1 coordinate 25,083, forward strand.
CGCGCCCCGATCACTGCCCCGGTGCTGCATCTGCACGGCGACTTCGACACCTGCGTGCTGCCCTCGACAGCCCAGGGCTCCGGGCAATATGTCACCGGTGACTACGAGTACCGGGTGCTCGACGGGGTCGGGCATTTTCCGCACAACGAAGTTCCTGAGCTCATCAGTGGCGAATTGATTCGCTGGGCAAAACTGCACTGAACCGACGGCGCTAGCCGGGCGTGCAACTTTCGGTGCCCGCTGACCCCGTCGCCGTGAGTGCCTTGGCGATGTCCGGAGCGATCTCGTTGTTCGTCAAGGCGTATCCGGTGTTGCTCGAGTCCAGCGCCGTCGCGAACACGACGCCGAGCACCGTCCCGTCGGTTGCGATGAGCGGCCCACCCGAGTTGCCGCTGCGCACGACCGCGTAGACGGAATAGATGCTGCGCCGAACGCTGCCGTGGCCGTAGATGTCCTGACCGGACACGGTGTCACGCGAGCGAACGCGAGCCGAGCGGACGTCGAACGGCCCGTCCTGGGGGTAGCCCAGCACGACGGCTGGATCGCCCGTCGAGGCCTCTTTCGGCGCGAACGGCAGCGACGGAGCATCGAGGTTTGGCACCGAGAGCACGGCCACATCCCGGCGTGGGTCGTAGACGATGACCGTGGCCGGCACTGCCTCGGTGTCGCTGACCTGAACCCGAACATGATCGGTGCCGGCGACAACGTGGGCGTTGGTGATGATCCGGTGCGGCGCGTAGACGAAACCCGTGCCCTCGATGCCCCGGTTGCACGACGGGGCCTCGCCGTAAATTTTGAAGACCGACCCGCTCGCTCGCTGAACTCGCGCCTGCACCGCGGGCGAGAGCCTGGCGTCAGGCGGGTCGACCTTTACGACCCGGGTGTTGGGCAGATCACCGAAGACGGGCGGGAAGCCGCTTTGGTTGAGGAAAGAGCGCATCGACGAGTAGAGCCGGCGCACGTCCTGGGGCATGACGTCGTTGACGCTGCGCACGATGCGCGAGTTGACCGCCGCCGCCGACAGTGACGGGTACGGGGAGGACGCGAGCGGCACCGCGACCATCCAGGCGACGAGCAGCACCGACACGACGCCCAGCGCCGAGCCGATGCCGGCGTCGACCTTCTGCCCGCTGTCCTTCACGATGCGCATTCGCACGTGGCCGGCCGCCCACACGCCGAGCAGCTGCCCGATCATCGCCACGAACAGCACGCAGATGATGGCGACCGGGATCTGCGCGCGCCCGTTGGCCAGCCGAGAACCCAGCGGCTCGGCCAGTTGCGCGCCGATGATGGCGCCGCCGAAGAAGCCGATCATCGAGAACAGCCCGACGACCGCGCCATTGCGGAATCCACCTACGCCGTAGGCGATCGCGGCCAGAATGATGACGAGGTCGAGGATGTTCACAGGTACCGGCTCAATTCGTCAGGACGACGAGCTGGCCCGTCTGTCCTTGCTTCTCGTGGATTGTGCACACGACCCTGTACCGCCCAGGTGCGGGAGCATCGAACGTCGCGGTCTTCGTCTCGCCCGAGGACGCGAGCGGCGTTCCCAATCCGATCGCGTCCCCTCTCAGCGTCCAGTTGTGTGGCGCCCCCTTGCCGGTGTTGATGAGCACGACCCGCACCCGGCCGGGATGCACGATGATCGTGGCTGGGTCGAAACGATAGGTATCGCCCGTCTTGACGATGATCTGCTGCAGCCCGTCGACGGCCGAGGCGGTGGCGGTGCCGCCCTGCGGCCGGCGGTTGATCGAGGCTTGCGTGTTGGTGCAGCTGGCGAGCACGAGCACCGCACACCCGGCCATCGCGGCAGCGCGGAGCAGCACACGCTGCGCGGGAGACATTCTCCGACGGTACCGGCGTCAGCGCAACGCCCGTCGGGCCTAGTCGGGCAGCGGTCGTAGCTGCGTCTCGTCCCAGGGCAGGGCCCAGCCGCCGAAGTCGAGCAGGCGGTCGAGCAGCCCAGCGGTGAAGCCCCAGATGAACAGCCCACCCGCGGCGAATCCGGGGCCCTGCCAGCCTGACGGATGCACGACGCGGAACCGGTTGGCCGGGTCGGTCAGCTGCGCGATCGGGACGACCGCGACGGCCGCGACCTCAGCCGGGTCGACGGCGGTCACCGGATGCGGATCGGACCACCAGGCCAGCACCGGCGTGACCACGAAACCGGACGGCGGTAAGAAGATGGCCGGCAGCTCGGCCACGATGTGCACACTGGCCGGGTCGAGACCAACCTCCTCCTCGGCTTCACGCAGGGCGGTGGCGACCCGGTGCGGATCGTCGGCGTCGGCGGCGCCGCCAGGAAAGGCGACCTGCCCGGCGTGGGTGCGCATGTCGGCGGCCCGCTCGATGAGCAGCACGCCGGGCCCCTCGGCCGTCCCGGCCAGCGCAATCAGTACGGCCGACGCGCGGCCGCTGCCGTCGTCCGGGGGCAGGAACCGGGACAGGTCCGCTCCCTCGATCCCGCGGGCCGCGACCGCGAGCGGCCGCAGCCAGGTAGGCAGGACGTCGAGCGAGGGCTCGGGCAGTTCGCTCACTCGAGCGACTCCATCATCTGCGACGCGCTGCGCACCAGCTTGGCGGCCGCCAGCGGATCGGTGGGGCCCTCGCCGTAGGACGGGCAGAGCCGCGCTATCGGGCACGCGCCGCAGGCCGGCTTGCGGGAATGGCAGATGCGCCGGCCGTGCCAGATGACGCGATGCGAGAGGATCGTCCAATCCTTCTTCGGGATCAGCGCGCCGATGGCGTGCTCGACCTTGACCGGGTCGGTGTCGCTCGTCCAGCGCCAGCGCCGGGCCAGCCGGCCGAAGTGGGTGTCGACGGTGATCCCGGGGATGCCGAACGCGTTGCCGAGTACGACGTTGGCTGTTTTGCGGCCAAACCCGGGCAGCGTGACCAGTTCCTTGAGCGTGTGCGGCACCTCGCCGTCGAAGTGTTCGACGAGCGCTTGGCCGACCTTGATCAGCGAGGTGGTCTTGTTCCGGAAGAAGCCGGTGGAGTGGATCATCTGTTCGAGTTCGGCCCGGTCGGCGCTGGCGTAGTCCTCGGCCGTGCCGTACTTGGCGAACAATGCCGGAGTGACCTCATTGACGCGCTTGTCGGTGGTCTGCGCGGACAGGATCGTCGCCACCGAGAGCTCAAGCGGATTCGTGAAATCCAGTTCGCAGTGCGCGTCGGGGTAGGTCTCGGCCAGCTCGCGGTTGATCCTGCGGGCGCGACGGGTCAGGGCGAGCGGGGTTTCTTCGGCAGGTGGCACGTCCGCCAGCCTACGAGGGCGCGCCGACGACGTCCGGACCGTGGCACTGCGGCACAATGGGCCAGGATGATCGGTTTCCTGTTCCTCCTGTTCCCATTCGTGCTGCTCGGCTTCATGCTCCTGATGGGGCGGGTCGAGGAGCCGCTGAGCCAGGTCGCGGTCGAGCGCGACATCGAGCAGTTCCTCGACGACGCGAGCCCGTCCGAGCTGGACACCTTCGTCCGCGAGGGCACCGAATCCGCGCTGGGGCGCTTCCGTCAGCGGTTGGGCTTCGGCCGACTGCGGCGCAACCGGCCGACATGATCTTCGCTGTTTCCGCAAGTCGCTAGACTCGCGACCAACTGTGACCGAGCTCGCAGAGCTCGTACTTGTGCCGTCACAGAAGACGATGCGCGATGAATCAGGAGCGGACGTGGACGAAATCCTC
>JBDTXT010000002.1:0-23162 GCA_040006035.1 Pseudonocardiales bacterium
CACCATGCGAACAACAACGCGGCCGCGACCACGGTCCCGGCCGCGGCCGGATAGAACGCCGCCGCCGCTGTGCCACGCGGTGCGGTGACCGCGACAACTGCCACCGCGGCGAATAGTGCGGCGACTCCCGGTTGCGGCACGACTTCGCACGCGACAGCCACCGCCGCCGCGGCGAGCAAAGCCCGGGCCACGCCGGTGATTTTCCCGGTGGGGAACGTCAACAGGGCCAAGGCCAGCATCCCCTGGTGCAGCGATAGCGCGGACGCCAGCACCGACCCCGCCAGCCATGCCGCTCCCACGGCGCCGACACACCATCGCGCAATGCGCCCGCCGGTGGCGGCGAATGCCGCAATCGGGTACGCGAATCCGACGGCGAGGTCAAGCACGGTGACCGCGGGCCGACTCCCGACCACGGCGGTGTCGGCTCGTGCCGCCAGGATCGCGAGCGCCGCGATCGCCGCCGCGACGGTCACGAGAAGCACGTAACCACCACGGATCTGCCTGCCCAAGGTGGCCATCCGCTCATGATGACCGTTCGCGCGGCCACGTGGCAGCACGGTATCCGCTTCACGTGGCCCCGCGGCATCGTGCAGGTACGGACCGACAAGAGAGGCCGACCATGGCGGTTCAGCATCAACATCCGCGTTCACGTCGGAGGTGTGCCACCAACTACTCCGCTAGCCGGCCCGGCGCTTGCGTGGCCGTCGCGGTCGTCGCGGTCGTGTTCGTGGTCGCGGGGTGCACCTCCGGCACCAGGGCCGTGACAACACCGGCGAACCACGTCGCCGCCGACCTAACCGACTACCGCGGCAACGTCGCGCGGACCGGGCAGATGCCAGGTCCCGGCCTGCGGGCGTCCGCGGTGACGCTCTGGCGTTATCGGGACCCGTCGGCGATCGGTTTGCCGCCCGCCGTCGCCGCCGGCCAGGTCTTGGTGCCCGAGAATCAATCGCTCGTCGCGCTCGACCTGGCCGGCGGTGCCCGAGCGTGGGCCGTACCACTCGGCGCCGGCACCAATGCGCCAGTCACCGTCGCCTCGGGCACAGCGTTGGTCACAACAACCGACAACGTCGTCCACGCGATAAATCTCGCGACCCACCAGGAACGCTGGCGATTCCAAGGTGCGGCGGACGGTGCCCAGCTGAGCATCCAGGGCGCGACGGTATATCTCGGCACACAACGGCACGAATTCGTTGCCCTCGATGTCGTGGACGGCACGCGACAGTGGTCGATCAGCATCGGGCACGGCGGCGTGAAGAACGCGATCGCGGACGGTGTGGCGTATGTCGGCGGGGACAGCGGGAGCGTGCTCACCGCCATCAATCTCGCCGACCGGAAGATAATGTGGTCGTTCGACACGCACGGTGACCGTCTGGCCACACCGGCCGTGGACCACGGCACCGTGTACGTCGCCGGCATCGCGGCCAGTGGCCTTGCCGGGCGCAATACGAACCTGTTCGCGCTCGACGCGGTCTCGGGCCGGGAGCTATGGAGGTTCGCCCCACCGAACGACCCAGCCATGGCAGCCTTCGCTGTCGGTGCGAACGACGTCTTTATCGGGCTGGACTCAACCCCGGGCACGCTGTACGCGATCAACCGCCTCACCGGCAAAGTCCACTGGCAGGCGCCAATCGCCGGAGCTGTCGACCGCCCCGCTCTCGTCGACGATCTCGTGTATGTAGCGGCAGGCCCAGGCGGCCTGCATGCATTCGACGTCGCGACCGGCCGGCAGGTCTGGACCGCGGCCATACCCGGCTACTGCGAGGGTGTCGTGGTCACCGACGGAATCGCGCTCGTGGCCACCCGCGGCGCACCCGACACGCCCGGCGTAGTGACCGCACTGGTCGGCATGGACGACGACCGCGCACCGGCTCCCTGACATTGCGATGCACCCACGTCGTCACAGTTGATCTTCGTTGGGACGTACAAGTTTTGCCCACCCAGCTGGTCGTCACCGACGCCGTGCCCGGGCAGCGTTGCGGGGAGCGCGCGGGCGACGTCGAGGGCCTGGGCGATGGGATCGGTCGACGTCGGGTGCAAGATCGCGATGACCTGACCAGCTTCTGACTGCGGTGTCGCGTGTCGAAGCCCGATCTGGATGAGGCGGGCCTACGCTCTTGCGGTGCGGGGTCGACGGTGCGCAGCGGCGGCGCTGGCGATCATGCTGGCGGCAGCCGGGGCAACTCCCGGAGCGCAGGCAACGCCGGTGCCGAACCCCGGCCCTAGCAACGTTCACGGTGGCTACGTTTACCCGCCAGCCGCGCCCAAGCCGACGTCCGGTGCCAACTCACCGGAGGCCCCGGATGAGCACCCTCCTGCTGGCGGAATCGGCCCTACAGGTATGGCCGTGGGCGGAAAGGAACTGCTGCACCGCGACGTTGTCCTGCCCCCGCATGTGCCGGAGTTGCCGCAGAACATCAGCGCGCGGTCGTGGGTTCTCGTCGATATCGACTCCGGTGACGTGATCGCTGCACGAGACCCGCACGGCCGCTACCAGCCGGCCAGCATCCTCAAGCTCCTCACCTGCGTCACGCTGCTGCCCCTACTTCCCGGCAACAGGAAGCTCGTCGTGTCCAGGCGCGCGGCCGAGACAGAGGGCTCGCACGCCGGCCTCGTGGCCAAGGGTCATTACACCGTTGATCAGCTCTTCGAAGGCCTTCTTCTCGTCTCTGGCAACGACACCGCCGCGGCGCTCGCGGAGGCAGCGGGCGGGGTGAAGAAGACTGTCGCGCTGATGAACCAGAAGGCGCTTGCGCTCGGCGCCTACGACACGTACGTCCAGACACCGTCTGGCCTCGACGGCTGGAGGCAACTCACGAGCGCGTACGACATGGCGCTGGTGCTGCGCGCGGCGTTGGCTCAACCGCGATTCGTCCGCTACGACCGGGTGACGACGGCGGTGTTGCCCTTTCAGCCAGTCGTCGGACGCGTCGAGATGAACAACCAGAACGCCTTCTTCCTGACGGCTGTCACGGGTGCGCTCGTCGCGAAGTCCGGTTACACCGATGCGGCGCGGCACACGTACGTCGCAGCCGTCAAGCGCGACGGCCGGCGCTTCGGCGTGGTGCTGCTCAGCGGCGAGCGCTGGCCGCTTGACCAGTGGCAACAGGCGACCCAGCTCGTCGAATGGGGTGCCGCGCTGCCCGAGGGCACACCGGCGATCGGACATCTCGACCCAGCGGTCACCACACCGGCCAAGGCAACCCAGCACCGCAGCTCTGACGCCTCCGGAGGCCGGGCGGTTGCGATGAGCAAGAACGCCGGCGACTGGCCTGGCCAGTCACACAATGCGCTCGTGGCGTTGGCGGTCGCGATCTTCGCGGCTATCGCCGCGTTCGGCTGGCGGGTGCGGCGCGCGCGGTCGTTCAGTTCGAGATGCTGACGTTCAGCCCCGCAGGATAGGACAGCGACCTGTCCCCGGGGTGCTGCGCGGTCATCGTGTCCTGGAGCCGGTCGAGCCGATCGATCCAAGCGCGCATGACCGCCGCGGCGCGCTCGTCGAGTGCCAGCTTGGGCACGTCCGCGGTGAGCAGCATGTTGTACGGCTTCCAGGTCCCGATCAGTGTGGCGATCAGGTCGAACGAGCGCCGCTGGTCCATCGGCTTCCCGGACAGCGGGACGACGGTGGGGGTGAGCCACCCCAGCGTCGTGTAGTCCCAGACGACGTTGTTGAGAATGTCGTGCTCCACAGTGGACACGTGGACGAGCGTCGCGCAGACCCGTACCAGCCAGTTGAGGGTGATGCCGCCGTCGGCGTCGACACCATTCGGCACGAGGCGGTCGAGATCCGCCGCCCAGTTCGCCAGTTGCGGGTCCCGGGCGACCGCCTCGTCACTGTCGTAGTAGATGTCCAGGTACCGCTCGACGTAGTCGCGGATCTCGCTCCAGAAGGCCATGACGTTGTCGCGGTAGGAATACTCGAACGGGGTCTGGGTCGTGCCGCGACGCTCGAACTGGGTGGGCGGCTCGTAGTCCCAGAAGTCGAAGTGGCTCAGATGGTCCTCGACCATCCGGAGCAGCACGTCCGCCTCGTGCGAGAAGATCGTCGGAAGAAAGCTGCGCGGGCCGGACAATTGCGCGGACGACAGCTCTACGTTGCCGATCAGCACCGTATTGAAGCAGTGGTGCAGTAGCCGACGCACGGGGTGCCGGGCGTCGAGTTGGTTGGTTGACGCGATACCGAACGACGTCAGCATCGTCAGGTGCACGTCGACGTTGTGGCGAAACGTCGTCAGCTGCTCATTCAGTCCAGCCAGCAACGCGGCCCGGACCTGACCAGATGCCGTGCCCGCCGACTCGACGCGCTCGGTGACCAGGCATCCGTCGCGCACGACGAGCGTGGCGGTGCCGCCGGGGCGGGCCAGACCGGAAGCGACGTCGTAGCTGTGGAGCCAGTCGGCCCCGAACTCGTAACGGTCGTCGTCAGTCCTGCGAAGGAAACTCGCGAACGGTCCTCGCACGGCCAGTTCGGCGACGAGGTCGACGGTGTCGACGAGCGGGCCGGGGACGGTGGGCGCCGCGGGCCACGCCCGGCGGAACGCTCGCGGGTACACCGCGGCGACGAACCCCGCCTCGTCGGCGGGCACCGGCGGTGTGCGCTCGGGAGCGATGCGCTTGACGAGAGCAAGCAGCTTGTTCTGCATCGTGATCCGCTTGAGCCGCTTGCCGGCGTGGTCACCCGACGGGAAGGTAGTGGCCAGATAGAGCCCCTTGACCGGCATGGCGGGATAGGCGTCCGCGTACGGGCGGAACTGCACCGTCCCATCGAGTGGCGCCTCGAGCGGGACGACCTTCTGGGAGCGGAAGCCGAGCAGCGTGAACAGCGCGACGATGTTGCGGTAGAGCCAGAAGCGGGATCTTCCCAGCATTTCGGCAACTCCTGCTGTGCTCCGCGTAGTTCCGGCCGCAGCCTAGGGCCGGGCGCACATGCTACCTTCCTGCCGATCACCAAAGGAGCCAGGTGTGGCGACCGAGATGAGGTTCGCGTTCGCGCTGAACGGCGGCGTGAGCCTTGCCATCTGGATCGGTGGAGTCGGCGACGAGGTCCTACGTTTCATCGACGGTGGCCGGCGGGCGGCCAACGGCGAGCACGACGACACGAATCCCTACATCGCGATCTGCCACGAGCTCGACGTCCTACCCAAGGTGGACGTGCTGACTGGGTCCAGCGCGGGCGGGCTCAACGCCGCGTTCCTCGGCTGCGCGATCGCCCATCGGTGTCCCAACCTCGAGCCGATCCGGCAGTTGTGGCTCGATCATGGCTCCTTCGACCGCCTCCTGCGGCGGCACACCGACAGCGCCCTGATCTCGGTATTGAACGGCGACGAGAACTTCCTGCCGCACATCGAAGAGGCCTTCAACCTCTTGGCCAAGAACGGCACCGGGTACACCGACGTAGACCCGCCCGTCACCGTGCGCCTGACCGCCACCTCGTTGGCCGGTCGGGTCACCACGATCAGCGACGGGCACGGCCACATCTCCTCGGTCGACCATCGGGTCGAGTTCGTGTTCGGCACCTCGGATTTCGACTTCGCCGCAGACGACAAGGCGATCCTGCGACTGGCGCGGGCGTGCCGATCGACGGCGTCGTTCCCGGGGGCGTTCGAACCGAGCAACATCCCGGTGGACCTGTACGAGTCCCGCCACGTCACCGGCGGCCTGTTCGACGGCGTCACCGCCCCGACCGTCCCAGTGATCGACGGTGCCGTGCTGGTGAATCTGCCGGCGCAGAGTGCGATCGAGGCGATCGTCCACCAGCCGTCGTCCGAGCGCGTCGAACGAGTCCTGGCCCTCGTCGTGCCGGACCCGGGCGAATTGAGCGCAACCAGAGACGGCCTGCCCACCCTCAACGAGGTGCTGAGCAAGAGCATCGTTGGGATCCCGAGGACCCAGTCTCTGACTGACTTCGTCCGCGAACTCGACGAGCACAACCTCGAGGTCCGGTCGCGGCGGGCGGCCCGGGACTCGCTGTTGGCCCAGTTCGCCACCCAGGCACCTGCCGCCGCATGGGCGGATCTCGCCAACGTGGCCGACACGCTGTTTCCTTCGTATCAGGCGACGCGCGTGATGACGTCGGTAGCCCGCATGCGCCTGGGCATCCCAGCCCGGATGCCGAAGGGCTCGCCGCCCGTACAGCTGGCCACCCTCGACGACATCGACCCCGATGTCCTTCCGTGGGTAGCGAACGACCTCGCCCCAGGTGGTTCGGACTCATGCTGGGGCAGCGCGCCGGTGCGCCGGCTCGCGGCGGTCGTCATCACCTGGATCAACACCGTGGCGGCGGCAGCCGATCCCGATGTCGCGGGCCGCCTCTACGCCGTGAAACAGCGGATCAGCGCCGCCCGCACCGACGCCGACCGCATCTCGCCGAGGTACAGCATCTTCGAGGGACTCTTCGCCGAGGAGTTGATCCGCGACGGCTCTGACGTGCCTGCAGCGTTAGAGCGAGCCTGCCGGCTCTGGCCTTCGCCGGACCCGGTCCAGGCCTCGGCCGACATCGCCGCGCTCAATCAGCGGCTGGCGTCGGTGGCATCCTGCTTCGACGAGTTCATCGAACTCGCTCGCCCGATCATCGAAGACGAATCGCCTGACACGCTCGACCCAAAGGCAGCCAAGGCTCTCAACGGGCTGCTGCAACTGCACGACGGCGCCGCGGCGAGCCCGGACGGGATGGTCCGGCTGCTGCTGTGTGTCGAGGTCATCGAAGCCACCTTTGCCGGCTCCGAACCGCGCCCCGACCAACTCATCAGCCTCATCCAATTCACCGCCAAGGGCGCGGCCACCATCGACCCGCTGCAACGCTCGACACCGATGGACAAGCTGGCCGGTGTCGAGCTCGCCCACTTCGGCGCATTCTTGAAGCGATCGTGGCGCGCCAACGACTGGATGTGGGGCCGCGTGGACGCGGCCGAACGACTCGTGCGCCTGCTCGACTCGATGCTCGCAAACCGGCTGTCGGATGCAGGGACGCTCGAGACTCACATCCGGGCAGTCCAGGCGGAGGTGTTGCGCCAGGAACTGCCGACGGTGCTGGCCGAGATCGAGGCCGACGACCTGCTCGGCGCCCGCAGCTGTGCTGAGGGCAAGGCATTCTGCGCCGCGGTGCGAAAGATGGTGGGCACCCCCCAGGGACCGGTCGAGCTGAGCCTGCTTACCGAGGCCCAGGTCCAGGAGCTCCTCGGGCTCCAACTGGTGGGCTCCGAGGACCTCGAGATGGAGGTGGGTTCGAAACTCTCGATGATGATGTCAATAAGTGCGCTCGCCACCATCGCCGGCGTTCTGCGCGCACAAGGACCTCGCCTGCTGCGCGGACCGATCGGCCTCATCGGCGCGTCGTCGTCCGTCGCGTGGCGGATCGCGCAACGCAGGCGCGGCGATCGGTTGCGGGCCATCGAGGCCTCAATGATCATCGTGATCGGCCTCATCGGGCTCGTTGGCACCGCGATTGACCTGTTCACCGGCGTCGACCTCGGCGCGTTTCGCTACGTCGCGTGGGCGTGCATCCCCCTCGCCCTCGTGCTCTGCGTGTTCGCCGTCCCCTGGTTGCTCGTCAGGGTGGGCCGGCGCGCCATGGGCCGACCCAGACCGCATTGACCCATTGGAGTTCCCATGACCCGAACCACTCGCAGGTCGAGCGCAGCCGACGCCACCGTCGAGAGCCACGTCGCCCGCGGTGACAGGCATCTGTTCGCCGAGCAGTACGACGAGGCCGAAGCCTGTTACCGCGTGGCCCTCGAGCAGGGCACCGGCGACACCGACGTGGCCGCAAAACTGGAGCGAGCCGCTGCGGCCGCTGCGACCGGGCTCGCCGATGGCGAGGCGCAGCGGGAAGTGTTCCTCGAACTGTTCTCCCGCGAGCGGCTGCTCGGCGGCCCGGATCTGGAGCCCTCGCCCGAGCCACCGCCAGCACTCGGCGTAGAGCGCGGTGGCGCCGCTGCCGTCGCCCACGACGCGTCGATCAAACTCGGTCACGTGGCCGGGGCAGTCGGTTCGTTCGTGCTGCATCAGCTCACCGAGCTCGCCGGCAGGCGCGGGACGAATGATGCCGTGTGGACCAACTGGCATTCCAGCGGCAAGGGCCTGCCGCCGGCGATGGCCAAGGTCGTCCAGATCCTCAAGCTCGCACACATGCGCGAGACACTGTTCGCCAACAACCTCGTGCGGCCGTATCCGGACGGCGCGAAGACCGCTTTCTACGGCACCTCGACGCCACCGCCGCCGGAGGCCCTGCGCTGGCGCATGGCCGACGGCAGCTGGAACAAGATCACCCCAGGCCCCGACGGCCGCTACGACCCGATGGTCGGCGCGGCCTACACCCGGTTCTTCCGCAATGTCGGCGACGATCGCGGTCTGGACGCGGTGCGGCCGCGGGGCGACGAGGCCACTTCACCGGTCAGCGTGCGCGAGCTGAGCCGGGCGCTGTTCGCGCCGACGGGCGAACGCCAGTTGGTGCCATTCCTCAACCTCTGGGCTGCAGTCTGGATCCAGTTCATGAACAACGGCTGGGTGAGCCACGGTAGTTCCGACGCCGGCCGGGTCGCGATCGTGCCGCTGGCCGAGGATGACCCGATCCGCCGGCGTTACGGCCTCGAGCACCTCGAGGTACGTCGCACACCCGAGGACCCGACCCGCCAACCCGCCGACGGCAACCTCCCGCCGACGTTCATCAACGAGGTCACCCACTGGTGGGACGGGTCGCAGCTCTATGGCAGCGACCGCCGGACCCAGACCAGGGTCCGCAGCGGCGTGGGCGGCAAGCTGACGGTCACCGACGACGGACTGCTCCCGGTCGATCCGGAATCGGGCACCGAGCTCACCGGTTTCACCCGGAATTGGTGGGTGGCGCTGGGTGCCATCCACACGCTGTTCGTGCGCGAGCACAACTCGATCTGCGACATGCTGAGCACGGCCTACCCGGACTGGGGCGACGAGGCGCTGTTCCAGACCGCCCGCCTCGTGAACGCGGCGGTGATGGCGAAGATCCACACCGTGGAATGGACGCCGGCAATCCTGCCGAACGAAACGCTGTATGACGGCATGCTCGCCAATTGGTACGGCCTGATCACCAACCTGTTCGGCGGGAAGCGCAAGAAGGCGCTCGAGGAAATTCCGATCACCAACCGCGAACTGGGCGGGATCGTCGGCAATCCGCAGGCCCGCTTCGCCGACTTCGGGCTGAGCGAGGAGTTCACCGCGGTCTACCGCATGCACTCGCTGCTGCCCGACTCGGTCCGCGTCTACAAACCCGGCGAGACAGAGCCGGTGGCCGACATACCCCTCATGCGCACGCGGCATGCCGCCTCGCCGGCCCTGATCAGTGAGCACGGGATCGAGAACATAGCCCGGTCCATGGGCGTCCAACTCGCCGGCGCGCTGGTCAACAACAACTATCCGGCCGCCATGCTGGACATGCCGATCCCCGGCGAGGCGGTGGTCGATCTGGGCGCCATCGACCTGTTCCGTGACCGCGAGCGCGGCGTGCCGCCGTACAACACGTTGCGCGCCGAGCTCGGTCTCAACCGGGTGGGCAGCTTCGACGAACTGACTGAGGACGCAGCGCTGGCGGCCAAGCTCAGGTCGCTGTACGGCCAACACGTGGACGGGTCCGACCGCGTGGAAGACATGGACCTGCTGGTGGGCACGCTGTGCGAAGGCCATCGGCCACCCGGCTTCGGCTTCGGCGAGACGCTGTTCCAGATCTTCATCCTCAACGCATCGTGGCGGCTGCTCGGGGACCGCTTCTACACCGACGACTATCGCGAGGGCGTCTACACCCGCGAGGGCCTCGACTGGATAGACAACGTGACGATGAAGTCGGTGCTGTTGCGGCACTTCCCGTCCCTGGCTTCCAGCGCGCTCGCGAACGTAGGCAACGCATTCGAGCCTTGGGACGAGGGCCGCCTCGACCCGCGGCGACACCCGTTGCGCGCGTTCGACTCCTCCATCGACGGCGATCCGTGGGCCGGTGACAGTGCCGGCTGAGCCCGCTCGGGTCCGAGACGCCGCCGGCGCGGCGGGCGACGAGCCCTCAACCCGGCTACTTGGATCAACCGGCTGTCAGTGGTTGTGGGCTCGCCAGGCCGCCACTGATCCGACCGGGGCCGTGGCGAGGGCGCGCCCGTCGGCGTCGCGGGCGGTGAGCACCCCGAAGGCGCGCGCGAAGTCGTCGCGGCGGTCAGCCGGCAGCGTCACCCGGTAGGTGCCGTCGGACCGGGTCGAGATCGTGGCGACGGTGCCGTCGGGGTAGGTGAGGTCGAGACTGACGGATCCCGCAACGTTGACCCGCCCTTCGATGCCGAGTAGGAGCGTCAGATCAGTGCCGTCGGACATCGTGCTGACGAAGATCGGTTGCCGGTCGTCGAGCTTTGCGCCGTCGTCGCGAAGGGGTGGCACCCGGACGTGCGCGACCGGATCGCCGTCGCTGTTCTCGGCGGTGAGTTCGAGGCCGGTGTCGAGTGCGCTCGACCGTTGCTCGGCTGGCACCTCGATCAGGAAATAGCGGTCGAGGCCCAGGTCGATGCGGTGTGACGTAGCACCGGAGAAGGTCGCGGTCAGCGCCGTGAGGTTGGCGTCGTTGAGGTGGCCTGCGATTAGCAACGGCGCGTCGCCGAGCGGAAGCGGCGCGATGATCTCGATCGGGCGCGCAGCCGCATCGGCGGCGGTCACGCACGATCCACCGCGGGGCCGGCCGTCCGCGGTCGCAGCCTCGATGCAGTAGCCGCCGTCGCGGAGGTCCGCGGCGTACAGGGCCCCGGATTCTGTCGCGGCAACCGCGCGGGCGTGGACGAGGTCGGGGTTGTAGCGCAGATCGGGCGGCATGCCCGCATCGAGTTCGGCCAGATGCGCGCGGACGGTATCCGGCGCGGAGCCGCCGAGCATCGTCGTGGCGGCCGCGGCGGCACCGGCGACGGTCAAGGCGCCGAGCGCGGCGATCGCCACCAGTCGCGACCGTCCGCGTGTGCTCCGGTTCGATGGCTCGACGGGGGTAGCGACGATGTCGCGGGAGAGCCGTTCTCGACGTTGCGACATGGTCCATTCCCGCAGCTCGTCGGCGTCGAGCGGGTCGGCTCCCCGGACGATTGTGAGCACCCGATCCTGCGATGTGGTCATTGCTCCGCCTCCAGCAGTCCTGCGAGCCGTTGCCGGGCTCGGTGCAGCCGCACATAGACGGTCGCGCGTTCGATGCCGAGTGCGATCGCGATCTCGGCGGGTGAAAGCTCCTCCCACGCGTGGAGTTCGATCACCTCACGTTCGCCGTTCGACAGCGCTGCGAGTGCGGTCAGCACGGGTTCGCCGATGTCCGCCCGAGTGTCCGATCCGCGATTCAGTGCGGTGTTTCGCTGCAGCCGTTCGCCCAGCGCCGCTCGCCGGGCGTCGCTGCGACGGCGGTTGGCCATGACCTTGCGGGTCACGCCGATGAGCCAGGGCAGCGGCTCAGCCGGAACGTCGTCGAGGCGGCGCCACACCACCAGGAACGCCTCGGACACAACGTCCTCGGCTTCCACCTTCGTCACCCGCCGACGCGCATAGGAATAGACTGTTGCCGAATGCGCGGCGAACACGGCCTCGAACCGAGCGGCCCGGTCCGCGGTGCCATCAACACCGGCCACCACCAACAGCACACCACGCTGCATCACACCCAGATCATGTCCGGACACCCCCGATATTCTTTCCATTGGCACGGGTTCTCCGCATCGGAGAGCTGTTCAAGTACTCCCGCGAGCGCATCGAGGCGTTGCACGACCGACGCCTCGGGGTCCTCGGAGTCAGAGGGGCGCGCCTGACCCGGTGGGCCGATGCAATACAAGCGCGGGAAGCGGGAAGAGCCCAGCCGCTACCCGACCTGACAACAGATGCGCTACTTCGAAGGAGATCCACATGACCAGCACGGTGGCCACATCCGGAACGTTCGCCATTGGCGGGGACCTGCCCGTCAACCGACTCGGGTACGGCGCCATGCAGCTGACCGGCCCGGGTATCTGGGGTGACCCGGCCGATCCCGACGAGGCGGTGCGCGTGCTCCGGCATGCGGTCGAGCTGGGCGTCAACTTCATCGACACCGCCGACTCGTACGGCCCGTTCGTCTCTGAGCTGCTGATCAAGAAGGCACTGCACCCGTACGCCGATGACCTGGTGATCGCCACGAAGGCCGGCCTCACCCGTGCGGGGCCGGGCGACTGGCGGCCGGTGGGACGGCCGGAGTACCTGCGCCAGCAGGCCGAGCTGAGCCTGCGGCACCTGGGGCTGGAGCGCATCGACCTTTTCCAGCTGCACCGCATCGACCCGAAGGTGCCGCTGACCGAGCAGCTCGGCGAGCTGGCGCTGTTGCAGCAGGAGGGCAAGATCCGCCACATCGGGCTGTCCGAGGTCACCGTGGCGCAGCTGCAGGAGGCCCAGCAGAGCGCGCCGATCGTCTCGGTGCAGAACCTTTACAACCTCGCCGACCGCAGCGCTGAGCCGCTGCTCGAGCACGCCGAGGCGAACGGCATCGCGTTCATCCCGTGGTTCCCGCTGGCCACCGGCAAGCTGGCCGGCGAGGGCGGTCCGCTGCAGGAGATCGCGACGCGGCTGGACGCCACGCCGTCGCAGCTGGCGCTGGCCTGGCTGTTGCGTCGCTCACCCGTGCTGGTGCCGATCCCGGGCACGTCCACCGTGGCCCACCTGGACGACAACCTCGCCGCGGCCGGCTTAGAACTCACCGACGAGGACGTCGAGAACCTCACGGCCGCCGTGCGCGAAATGGCTACCTAGTCCGTCGGGCTTCATCGCTCGTGAGGGTTGTCCGGCGTGAGGCGAAGATTTGGGGCCAAAGTGATCGACGTGTCTGATGGGACCAGTGGGGTTGGTGTGGCAATCTAGGGCGCGAACGGCCCCGGGTAGCACGTTTGCGAGGTAAGCGATGGCAGGAACTGCTGGAGCGCGTCGACGGCGCGGCCTCGCCGGCCTGATCGCGCTGCTGGTCGCCACCAGCCTGCTCTGCGCCGGGGCCGCGCAGGCCAAGCCGCCACCGAACCCGACCGACCAGCAACTCAAGAAGGCGCGGACTGCCAAGACCGCCCTCGCGGCCGAAGCAGGACGGATCGCCGGACGGATCGCGCGGGTCGAAGGTGAACTGCAGCGCTTGAACGGCGCCGCGCAGGTGGCCGAGCAGAAACTCGCTCTTGCGCGGCAACGCGAAGAGCAGGCCGCCAGTGCTGCGGCCGCCGCGAAGTCCGGAGTTGCCGCCGCGCAGCGCAAGGTCGAGCAGGGCCACAAGAAGTTCATCAGCTACGTCCAGGCCAACTACATGGGCTCGACCACCGACGGGGTGGCCGGCGCGCTGTTGACCGCCCCCAACCCGAACGCGCTGCTCGAGCAAACCACGCTGCATGCCTACGCGACCGGCCATCAACTGGACGCCATCGGTCAACTGAGCAGCGCGACCGTCGCGAAATCCAACGCTGAGGCTGCTGCCCGCGGCGCGCTCGATCGACAGAAGAAGGCTTCTGCCGCCGCCAAGAGCGCTCAGCAGCAGGTGCTCACGGCCCTGGCTCAAGTCACGTCCCAGAAGGCGAACCTGGACGCGCAACTCCTCGACGAGCGCAAGAAGCTCCGGGCGGCACAGATCAAGCTCACCGGGTACACCAACCAGCGCGTTGCCTACCGGGTCTGGAAGAAGCAGCAGCAGGCGATCGCCGCGGCGAAGGCGAAGCGGCTGCGCGAGCTGCAGTTGGCGCAGCAGCGGAAGGCCGCGTCCTTCGCGCCGGCCCCGGCCGGAGGCAGTTGGACCCCGGCCAAGGCGCAGGAGGCGGTGCGGCGGGTGATGCCCTTCCTCGGGATGTCTTACTCGTTCGCGGCCGGCAATCGCAGCGGGCCGACCTACGGCGTCAGCGAACCCGGCGCGGCGTGGAACGACAGCAACATCCGTGGGTTCGACTGCTCGGGCTTGACCATCTACGCCTGGGGGCCCTGGCTGTCGATGGATCACTTCGCCGCCACTCAGTACACCCAGGTGGGCAGCTACCACCCGTCGATCAACAACCTGCTGCCCGGCGACTTCGTGTTCTGGAGCGGGGACGGCACAATCAGCGGCATCGGGCACGTGGCCATCTACATCGGCGGCGGCAACGTCATCCAGGCGCCGCAGAGCGGTGACGTCATCAAGATCACCAACATCTACAACGTGGAGGCCGGCTACTACGGCGCCACCAGGCCGCTGACTTAGCCCGGAGGGTCGGGTTTGCCACGATGTCAGCCGGACAGTAGCCTGCTCAGGACCGGCCGGTTATTGACGTGACCGCACGCCAGCCGAGACGGTCACCGCCGAATCGCAACATCAACGCCAGGCCCCCGTGGACCCGGCGCTGGCGAACCGGGGACCCAACCGTCCCCCGGGGTGAATCGGCGCGCTGCTCGTCGCGGAGGATCGTGGCACCGGTGGCGTGCTGTAGGGCTACTTCCGGCCCGAACCCGTCAGCTAACTCGGTAGGCGGTACGAGGAAGAATGGAGTGCCGCCCAGGTGGCGTTGATCCGCACCCCGCGACGTGTACGTCCGCTCCTGAGTCTGGGCACGCTGGTCGTTCTGGCCTGTTCGAGCACGCTGCTCGGGCCAGGACGGGCAACTGCGACCCCCGACCGACCCCCGGCACCAACCATTGCCTCGGTGACGTCGCAACTCGACTCGCTGGCCAACCGCACGGAAGCGCTCACCGAGACGTTCAACGCGGCCCAGGTCGATGTCCAGACGAAGCAACGTGCGGCCGACCGTGCGCAGGATCAAGCCGCACTGGCCGCCGATCAATACACGACCGCGCGTGCGCAACTCGTCGATTCGACGGTAGCGGCCTACGAGGGGGCGCCGACTAGTCACACCGCGGCTCTGCTCACCAGCGGGACGCGGCAGAGCTACCTCGACCAGACTTCGACGATTGACATGATGGCAGCGCACCGGGCCGCTGTGGCCGCCCGGGCCGACGACGCGAAGAACAACGCCGAGGCGGCGCGCAAGACGGCCAGTGCGTTGCTCAAGGACGCCACGGCGACGCGCAACGCACTGGCCAAACAACGGAACAAGATCGTCGGCCAGGTAGCCATGTTCCGCACCCTGCTCACCACGCTCACCGCTCCGGAGCAGCAGGCCTACGCCAGTCGCGACACGCCGACTTCGATAGAGATAAAGGCTGCCATCAGCGAGCGCGCACCGAATGCGGCCGCACAGAAGGCCGTCGACTTCGCCTTGGCCCAGATCGGCAAACCGTACGTGTTCGCGGCCGCCGGGCCGAATGAGTTCGACTGTTCCGGGCTGACGATGGCCGCCTGGGGCGCCGCCGGCGTCGCGCTGCCGCACTTCGCGGCGACGCAGTACACCTACGGCACCCACGTGCCCGCGACCAAACTGCTACCGGGCGACCTGATCTTTCTTTACTCCGACATCCACCACGTCGAGATCTACATCGGTGCCGGCCTAGCTTTGTCCGCCCCCCAGGAGGGCGAGAACGTCAAGTTCGTTCGCGTGTCGCAGTACCTGCCTGACTTCTACGGTGCCACCCGCCTGCCCTGAGCTCTGCCCGGCGCGAGGCGACGAATGATCTCATTGGCCGTCTCGGGCGCCGACCCGCTGACCTCGACGGTTATCGCCTTTTCGTCGGGGTCCGGGGGCTCGAGCGCCTCGAGCTGTGAGTCCAGCAATGCGGGCGGCATGAAATGCCCGTGCCGTGCTGCGAGGCGGGCTGCGATCTGATCGCTGCTACCGGCGAGGTAGACGAAGACCACCCGCTCGTTACGCAGCACGTCGCGGTAGCTCCTCTTCAAGGCCGAGCAGGTCACTATGCCGGGCCGGTTCGCGTTGACGTGCCCGCGGATCCAGGCGGCAATCCGCTGCAGCCAGGGCAGCCGGTCGGCGTCGTCGAGCGGGTGGCCGGCGGCCATCTTCGCGAGGTTGGCCGGCGGGTGCATGTCGTCGCCCTCGGCCAGATCCCAGCCAAGCCGGCCCGCCAGGACTCCAGCGACCGTGGACTTGCCGGACCCCGAGACTCCCATCAACACCAGGACCAACGGGCGATCATCTGAGCTTTGGGTCACCTACCTAATCTAAGGACATGGAGCTGCCCAGTGAACTGCCCATCGTCTCGGCCCCGATGGCAGGTGGTCCGTCAACTCCGGCGTTGACCGCCGCCGTCCTCGCAGCAGGTGGCTACGGATTCGTCCCCGGCGGCTACCTTTCGGCGGACGGGCTGCGCGCGGCAATCGCGGCGACCCGCACGCTGAGCGGTGCGCCGTTCGGGGTGAATCTGTTCGTGCCTTCCTCAGCGGGTGATGACGAGGCGATCGCCGACTATGCGGCGGTGCTGCAGCCTGAAGCCGAACGTTTCGGTGTGACACTGGGCGAACCGCGCTGGGACGACGACGCGTACGCAGCCAAATTGGACGTAGTCACCGGCGCCGGGGTGCACCTGGTCAGCTTCACCTTCGGCTGCCCGACCACCGACATCGTCGAGCGGCTGCATCGAAGCAACGTCCAGGTCGGGGTCACCGTCACCTCGGTGCTCGAAGCCCAGTTGGCTGCTGCCGCGGGCGCGGACCTGCTCGTGGTCCAGGGCACCGAGGCCGGCGGGCACCAGGGCAGCTTCGCCGACCTCGACGCCCATGACCGGCCGTTGCTGTCGCTGCTGGCCGGCATCCGGGAGGTGACGGACCTGCCTATGATCGGCACCGGCGGAGTCATGACGGGCGACGAGGCCGCCGCGGTACTGGGTGCCGGCGCGATCGCGGTGCAGTTGGGCACCGCCTTGCTCTGTACGCCGGAGGCCGGGACGTCCGTGCCGCACCGCCAGGCGTTGCTGGACGGGCGTTTCCCGGACACGATCCTCACCCGTGCCTACAGCGGCCGCTATGCCCGCGGGTTGGCGAACCGGTTCGCGCGCGAGCACGACGGGCAGGCCCCGCAGGCCTATCCGCAGGTCTATCACCTCACCCGTCCGCTGCGCGCCGCCGCGATCAAGGCCGGGGACGCCGACGTGCCCAACCTCTGGGCCGGCACTGGGTGGCGGCAGGTGAGCACCGAGCCTGCGGCCACGATCATCGGCCGCATCGCCACTGCCGCCCGCCGCGGCGCCGGTTGAGAGCACCTTCGGCATGAATTGATCATCGGGGGACCTCAGCACGATCGTCAGGTCGGTTAACCCGTATCGGCCGGCACCCGGCCTCGCCGATAATTGCGGCCATGGCCACAACACGACGAGCCGACATGTTCACCGCCGACGGAAAACCGTCTGATGACGACCCGCGTGAGAACGGACCAAGGTTGGGCGACGAGCGCAGCACGCTGGTCGAATCCCTGCGCCGTCAACGCCTCACGCTGGAGATGAAGTGCTCAGGCCTTGATGCGCAGGCCATGGCGCGGCGTTCGGTCGAGCCGTCGACGATGTCGCTGCTGGGGCTGGTGCGGCACCTGGCCGAGGTGGAGCGTGCGACGTTCCGGGTGATGATGGCGGGACAGGACGTGCCCCGGCTGTTCTGCTCCGAGACCGACCGTGACGGCGATTTCGACGGTGCTGTTCCCGACCCCCAGGTGGTTTCGCAGGCGTGGGACGCATGGCATGCGGAGGTGGACTTCGCCACCCGGTTCGTGGCCGAGGCACCCAGTCTCGACATCACCGGTGACGACCCCTTGAATCAGCATGGCAGCGGTGGCGGGCCCATGTCGCTGCGCGAGGTACTGGTCGGATCGATCGAGGAGTACGCCCGGCACCTGGGTCACGCCGATCTGCTGCGCGAGCGGATCGACGGACGCCTGGGCCAGTAACGGTCATTGGTAGGGCGTGGCGCGGCTCATGGCAGCGTCAGGAGATCGCGGCCTTGACCAGTTCGGTGACCTTCTTGCCCACCTTGGGGCTCCACTTCGTGAGCGCGTACGCCACCGGCCACATGTCGTCGTCATCGAGGTTCGCCGCGTCCTGGAAGCCCAGGGTCGAGTAGCGGTAGTTGAACTTGCCCGAGTCCTGGAAGAACACGACGATCTTGTCGTCCGCGTTCGCATAGGCGGGCATGCCGTACCAGGTCTTCGGTGCCAACTCAGGGGCGGCCGAGCTCACCGCCACGTGCACGCGCTCGGCGAGCGCACGGTCCTGCGGTGCCATCTCCGCAATCCTGTCGAGGAGCGCCTGCAGGCCATCGGCCTTCTTGGCGCCCTTCTTGCCATCGGCGCGCAGCTCGGCGGCGCGCTGCTTCATCGCGGCACGTTCCTCGGCGCTGAAGCCGTCGGAAGCGGCTTTGGCATTCTTCGCGGGCATGGTCAGACTTCCTTTCTTGGTGTGCGTGGCCCGGCTTCGTGCCGGCCCTGCGTTGAAAGGCTAGGCCTGACCACACCGTGGCGCTTCTCGATTCCTGATGGATCTGGGCCCAGAACGCGCCGTTCTAGTCGCTGATCATCTAGGACTTGCGGTCGGATATCGCGCTAACTGCTAGATGATCACAGGGCGGGTCACCGGGTGAACGACGACGAGCGACCCGCTGAGCCCTCGCGACTCAGTCGGTGATGGGCCGGCAGCCGAGCGTGGTGTTCGCGCCGGGACCGGTGTTGATCCCGTAGACGCATACCTGATTGGCGCCCGGAAGGATGCCGACCGAGAACGAGTACCCGTGGATTCCGGTGATGCCGTACACGCTGTTGACGTCCGTGCGGTTTACGGTCGTCGGGCCGTAGGCGGCGAGATGCCCGTTGACGTACACGACTGTCTTCAGGGCCTGGGCCGGCAGGTCGTAGTCGTAGGTCCACCCGGTGATCGTCGCAACTGCCGGCTTCGTGACGGAGATGGAATCGACCCGGCCGAGCGGTGAGCCGGACAGAGTGACGAGTCGGCAGCCCAACGTCGAGTTGAAACCGGGTCCCCGGTTGATGCCGTAGACGCACACCCGATTGGCACCATCGGGCAAGCGCACCTTGAACGAGTAGCGGTGGGCGCCGGTGATCCCATAGCTCGTGTTGATCGCCGGGCTGGGCACCGTCGTCAGTCCGTAGGCGGCGAGGCGACCGTTCACGTACACGACCGCCTTCAGGGAGTACGTCGGCACGTCGTAGTCGTAGGTCCACCCACTGATCGTCGCCACGTTGGCGCGCAACGGCACGGGGTCGACGGCGCCGAGCGGAGCGCCCGTCAAATTCAGAGAGCGACAGCCCAGCGTGCGATTCACCCCCGCACCGAGGTTCGTTGCATAGACGCAGACGTTCTTGACGCCGTCGCTCAATCGGAATGCGATCGCGTAGCCGTGGGTGCCGGTGATGTTGTATGCGGCGTTCACGTCAGGGCGCGAGACGGTGGTCGGCGCGTAGGCGGCAAGTGCGCCGTTGACGTGGACGACGATCTTGATTCTCGAGCCCGTTGAGTTGGGATCGAATGACCAACCCCGGACTGTGGCGACGTTGCCGTGCAGGGTGAGACTGTCGACGGTCCCCTCGGGGCTATCGCTGCTGATGCGTCCGCCGGGCATGAGGTATCTCGCCTCGGCGGTCACCATGTTGGCGATCGGCCAACCGTAGACACCGCCCTGCGTCAGGATCACTACGGCGAACCGGTCGCCGTTGACGAAGCCGGTCGAGTTGAAGGCGGCCTGGCCGGCAGCGTTGTCGTTACCCCAGCCCTGTTTGACTCCCGAGCCGGTGGTGGCACTGGGTATGCCGAAGAACTGGAACTGCCCGTCCGACCCATAGCGGGTGGCATGGTGCATGGCGTTGGCCAGCCAGGGCCAAACGCTCGCCCGGTTCTTCACCGCGTTGTAGAACAGCGCCATCCCGCGAGCGGTGATCCGTGTCGAGCCCCACCAGCCGGGGCTCAACGGCGGACTGCCCAGGCTGGGGAGGTTGAACGTCTGCTTGATCCAGGTGATCACGCCGTCGCCGCCAGTTCGGCCGTACAGGGCGTTGGCGGATGCGTCATCCGACTGCGTGATCATCTTGTAGGCGGTGGTCTCGTTCCAGCCCGACATCTGGCCCGTCATCAGCAACCGGGTTGCGATGAACACCTTCACGACCGATTCCGAGGCGTATGTGCTGTTGTAGTCGCCCGCTCCGGAGAATCGGCCGGTCTGGGTGTCGAAGACGCCTATCGAGGTGCGGTACCCGTGCGAGCTCGCGTACGACACTGCCCGCGCGGCGTCGGTGCCTGCCGAGGCCCCGGCGGATCCGCCATCGATCACAACGCTCATCAGCGCAGCGGCGAGTAGCAAAGAGGTGATCGCGGCCAATGCCTTCCCGCGAAGACCCGTGGCGCTGCGGGCAGCGCCAGCCGGGTTGGTCACCGGATGACCGTCAGCGCCCGTTTTTCGGCGTCACGCCTCGCCGGTCCGTTGGCGATGATCCGATACCCGAGCACCGTTAGCACGCTAGCAGCCGCGATCGCTGCGCCACGCGCGCCCTGTGCCGCGTAACCGAGCGCCACCGCCCCGGCCGCTTGCACGGCAACCACGGCCCGCAGCGACCACGGTTCAGCCACGCTCAGCCGGCGGTGCAGCGAGCGCAGCGCCCCGGGCGTCCGGGCACGTGAACTCCACAACACGGCCAGGCCGCGGACCAACCCGAACAGCAGACCGATCTGTAGCCCGAACGCCGGCGAGCCGCTGAGGCCAGCCAGCAGCACCAGCAGATAGGTGGCCGCAGTCATGATGTAGGTCGCGAAACCAGTCCCCACCTGGAGACCGAAGCCGCTCGCGTAGATCCAGCGGCGGTACCGGTCGAGCCACAACTCGTTCACCTGGCGGGGATGAAGCGGCAGATGCCAGCCCCACACCTGGAGATCCGCGGCGATCGCGATCAGGCAGGCGACGGCCGCGACGGGCAGGGTTATCGACAGGTGGCCGGCCAGCGGGCGAAGTATCCACGCGATCAGGCCCGCACCCGATCCGAGCAGTGCGCCGCCGGCAAGAGAGCCGGCGATGAACCACAGGGTCGTGAGCCAGTACCGATTGCCGCGGGCATGCTCGGAGAACGGATTGATGGCCGAGACCATAGACAGTCCGCACGGCGACCAGGTGCCCCGAACGGCCGCGGCCACGGTGACCGCAGCGGTAACGGCGAGCAGGACCGAGTTCATGACGACGCCGGCACAGGATGCGGGAGCGCGGGCTCGATCGTGACGGTCTGGCCGCCGATCAGGCTGTCGGCACCGGCCGCTGCGAGCTTGGCTGCGTATACGGTGAAGCTGTGCTGGCCTGGGGGGGTGTCGACGACGATGTCGAAACCGTGCTTGCCCGCGGCCCCATATTTGCGGTTGATGTCCGGGCGCGCCGTCCCGGTGGCATGGCGCGACAGCGGCGCGCCGTCGAGGTGCAGCGTGACCGCGATCTCGGCGGTGAGCGCGTCGGGGTCGTAGGCCCAGCCGGTCAGCCGCACGGTGTTGCCGAGCACGGTGACTCGGTCGAGATGACCGAGCGCGGCATTCTCGTTGACCGCCACCGTCCGGCTGCCGAGGAGTGGATTGTCGCCGCCGGCGTCTATCGCGTGGACGTTGAAGCTGTGCACGCCCGCCCCGACGCTCAGGGAGATGTCGAAGCGGTGATCGGGCCTGGTCGGGTACCAGTGCACGATCTGGGCGTCTTCGTAGACCGCGACGGAGAGCTCGCGGTCCGGCTCATCCGGGTCACGCGCCCACCCGGTCAGGTGGACCATGTTTCCGGTCGCCGTCACCGCAGCGAGTTGTCCGGCCGGCTGTGTCGCCGCTGCGATGATGATGTCGTGGCCGCCGATCAGCGGGTTCCCCGTCCCGCCCCCGAGGTTCATCGCATAAACACGGTACTTGTGCAAGCCAGCGGTCGCGCTGATGTGGAGGCTGAAGCCATGGGTGCCGGTGATCCCGAAGGCGCGGTTGACGTCAGGGCGCAACTGCGTCGTGCTGACGACAGTCAGTGGCTTGCCGTCCTGGTACACGACGAGCCGGACCGACGAACTGGGCAGGTCGCGGTCGTAGGCCCACCCGTGCAAGTACACGAGGTTGCCCACCGCGCTGATCGGTTCGACGTAGCCGCGCGGCGGTGAACCGGGATTGACGTCCAGCGACCGGGTGCCGATCAACGAGTTCCCGCTACCGCCGCCGACGTTGATCGCGTACACCTTGAACTGATGCATGCCGTTGCTGGCCGTCAGCGGGATGCTGAAACCGTGGTCGCCGGTTATGTGCAGGGCATTGTTGACCGATGGCCGCGGCTGGTTGGCGCTGACCACGGTGAGCGCCTTGCCGTCCTCGTAGAGCACCACCCGGATCGACGTAGCCGGCTGATCCGGGTCGTACGCCCAGCCGACTACCCGCACCTGGTTACCGGTCGAGGTGACGCTGTCGATCGTGCCGAGCGGGGCTCGCCCGGTCAAGCAGGGCGCCGAGTGGGTGGCTGTCTGGTTGTCGGTGGCGCTGGAACTGCTGCACGTTCCCCCGAACTGGACCCACGGCGGGGTGCACGACACCAGCCGGCACAGCACCGGTCCGGTATTGGACCAGGGAACCTGGGTGTTGCACTGGCCGTAGCGGAACTGGTTGCAGGCCACCCGCCGCTGATCGCAGGTCGTCTGGTTGCAATGACAGGTGTAGCGGCCGTCGCGGTAGGCGTTGCAGTCGATGTAGTAGCGGGCCGAACCGCCGCAGAACGACGATCGGTCGGCCTTCCACCAGCCGCCGATGAAGGAGTCTGTTGGGCACGCGTTGCGCCCGCTATTGATCGTGCAGCAGAACACCGTGTAGCCGGCTGCGCAGGTGCTGTCGGCGCCGCAGATCGTGTCGATCGCGCTGGCTGGACGGGTGAGATATCCCCACGGATCGACAGTGAGCGCGGCTCCGACCAGCGCTGCGCCGCCGATGAAGCCGCGGCGGGTGGGCCCGGCCTTGGCCGTTCGGCGGCCACGCCGGCGCGCGATCGAATTGACCAGGCGCTCGGCGTAGCTCGGCCCGCTCGTGGGGATTGTCGCCGCGGTCACGCAGGCATCACCTCGACTGGTGCCAGTACGGCATTGACCTCGGGGCACAGTGCCGCCGCGCGCTGATGAGAACCGAGCACGACGTACAGGCAGAACGCCCGCCCGCTCTGCGTGAAGAAGTGTTGAAACCCTGACTGCCCGGCCACCCGGCGCTGAAGTTTGAAATAGACATGTACCTGACCGAAAATAATGAGGCATTCCTTGAACGTGGCTAGAAACTCCGGT
>JBDTXT010000003.1:0-22512 GCA_040006035.1 Pseudonocardiales bacterium
CGTCGCGCCAGCGCACGAAGTGGGCCAGGTGACGGAAGCGGGTGCCTTCCATGTGTTCGTACTTGACCTCGAGCACGCGTTCGGGGCGCAGCGGGACGAAGGAGAGGTCTTTGGTGGCGTTCCAGCGGCTGACGTTGCCGGGGAGCCGCTGGCTCTGATGAGCGTCAGCGCTGGCCCATTCTTGCCAAGGGTGGTCGTCGCTGTCGGTGAGCACCAACGGTTCGAGCTCGTCGGCGAGCTCGGCTCGCCGCTTGGCGGTGAACGCCCCGACGACGCCGACATGCTGCAGCTTGTGCTCGTCGTTGAACAGGCCGAGCAGCAGGGAGCCGACCAGAGGCTGCGCGTCGGTGGAGGTCTTGTGCCACCGGAAGCCGGCGAGCACGCAGTCGGCCGTCCGGACGTGCTTGATTTTGAACATCACCCGCTTGTCCGGCTGGTAGACGCCGCCGAGGGGCTTGGCGATCACGCCGTCGAGGTGTGCGCCCTCGAGTTCCACGAACCAGCGGTTGGCGACCTCGAGGTCAGTGGTGGTCGGCGTCAGGTGGATAGGGGCCTTCGCGTCGGCCAGGGCGCCCTCGAGAGCGGCGCGGCGCTCGCTGAACGGACGTCCGGTGTAGTCCTCGTCGCCGAGGGCGAGCAGGTCGAAGGCGATGAACGATGCCGGGGTCTTCTCCGACAGCATGCTCACGCGGGACGCCGCGGGATGGATGCGCTGTTGCAGTGCCTCGAAGTCCAGCCCTGCGTCGGTGGCGATGACGATCTCGCCGTCCAGCACGCACCGTTCGGGCAGCTCGGCCTTGACCGCTTCGACCAACTCGGGGAAGTAGCGGGTCATCGGCTTCTCGTTGCGGCTGCCGAACTCGACCGCGTCGCCGTCCCGAAAGATTAGAGATCTAAATCCATCCCATTTCGGTTCATATGACGCGCCGGGCGGGATGGTCGGGACCGACTTCGCCAGCATCGGCGCGATCGGCGGCATTACGGGCAGCTTCATCGGCTCAGTGTTCCATCGGTGGGTGGCGACGAGGCCGCCGCGTCGGGCTGCCGTCGTTGGGCTTCGTCGCGAACGCCACCACCGTCAAGCGGGTACGGGAGTTCTTCTCTCGACTGGCGAGCGAAATGTTCCCGGCGACGCGGGACGAGTCCTGCGCGCTCATCGCAGAACGCGATAACGACAGAACAGCGCGTCGTCCTCTTCCAAAAGGCCGGCGAGCGCGAGCGGGCGTGGGTCATCCGCCCATAGCTCGCCGGCGACTATCCGTCGGGCGCCCGGCCCGGACAGGATGGGCGAGATGCTCAGGCAGAGCTCGTCCGCGACGCCGGCGCGAGCGAGGTCGGCGAACAACATCGGTCCGCCTTCGCAGAGGATGCGGGTCAGGCCACGGTCAATGACCGCGGCCCGTGCCGCAGCCAGATCGACGGTCTCGTCCCCGCACACGATCACGTCGGCGACCCGCTCCAGTTCGGCCCGCGCGTCCGGGTCCGCGGCCGCGCACGTGAGCACGATCGTGCGAGCCTCGGCCGCGGCGCCGACGAACAGCGCGGCGGCCGGGTCGAGGCGCAGGGAGCGGCTGACCACCGCCGTCGGCAGCGTGCCAGCCAGCCCGTATCCGGCCCGGACGGCCCGCCGTCGGTCACTCAGCTTGATCGCCTGGTACCCCTCGGTACGCACCGTGCCGGCACCGACCATGACCACGTCGGCCAGATCGCGCAGCGCGGCGAAGATGCGGTTGTCGCCGGGGGTCTGCAGTCCGCGCGAGGCACCGTCCTCGGTAGCCGCGCCGTCGACGCTGGCGACGAAATTCACCCGCAGGCCGCCGGGGTCGAGCCAGTTGCCGGCGTAGAACGAATGCACGTCGATATCGGCCGCAGGGTGGGGAAGCAGTGCGCGCATGCGACCCATCTCAGCATGTGTCCATCTCGGGCGGCCCCGTCGGTACTCTCGGCGCTGTGGGCATTAAACCGAAGCGCGTGCCGACGTCCGTCGAGCGCGCTCTCGACGGCGCCCTCGACAAGGCAATTGCTATCCAGCGTCCGGTCGTCTTGGCCTACCTGGAGCGGGTGCGGGCCAAGCGTCCCGACGCCTCGCCGGCACAGGTGATCGAACAACTCGAGCGGCGCTACCTGGTCGCGGTCGTGGGCATCGGCGGAGCATCTGGCGCCGCGGCGGCCTTGCCTGGCGTGGGCACCGGCGCCGCCGTTGCCACCGGGGCGGTCGAAATCGCCGGCTTCGTTTCAGCGACGGCCATGTACGTGCTCGCCGTGGCCGAGGTACACGGGATCCCAGTCAGCGACCCTGAATTCCGCCGGGCGCTCGTGCTGGCCGTGTTACTCGGCGAGGGGGCCACGGCCGCCCTCGAAGGAGCGGCCAGCCAGGCACCCCACTGGGCCCAGGTGATCGGCCAGGCAACATCGAAGGAGAAGATCGCCGGGGTCAACGCCAAGCTGGCGAAGCTGGTGCTGACCCGCTTCGGCGCGAAGCAGGGGGCGTTGCTCGTGGGCCGGGCGCTGCCGCTGGGCATCGGTGCGGGCATCGGCGCCGTCGGCAACGCCGCCCTGGCTCGTGGCGCGATCGCCTCCGGGCGGCGAGCCTTCGGCCCGGCGCCGCTGACAATGGCAGCGCGGGTGATCGATGCGGCACCGGCTGGCGCGCAGCCACGCCGCCGGATTCGACGCAGAGGGACGAAGCTGTAAGTGTTGTTTTGCTAGCTTTCGATGGGCTTTGGGTAGGACCGCCGTTAGTCGAGGATTGTGGAGGCGCTCGTGTTCGTTGTGCTGCTAACCGATGAAGGGCAACTACTGACGGCCCCCCGCGCGGTCGGACCGTTCGATGAGTTCGACATCGCGCAGGCCTTCTCGAACATGCTCGTGCAGACGTGGAAGAGCGAGGAAGGGCAGGCACCACAGGCCACCGTGGTGCGCGTCGAGGAGCCGATGCCCGGCGTCGTCGTCGGCGAGATCTGACAGGCAGCGCCGCCGCGAGGTTGCATCCGGTACCTGGGTACAGGATTACCGTGGAGGCATGACAACCGAATCAGGCTGGGTCCCCGACGCATGCACGTTGCCCACCGTCGATCAACCACTGCGGGTGGCCGCTTTCGACGACCTGTTCGCCCGCGCCGTTCGTGGGATGGACCGGCCCACAGCCACCCGGCTGCGGCTGACCCTCGACCCAGCGGCCGAAGCGAGCACACGCGATCTGGTCGCCCGCGAGGCTGACTGCTGCTCATTCTTCGCCTTCACCATCGACCGGACGCCGGGTGACCTCGTCCTCGAGGTCGGGGTACCCGCGGCCCAAGCGGCGGTGCTCGATGGCATCGCGTCGCGCGTCACCGCTGCCCACGACTCGGCATGACTGGGCTGCGCACGGGGGAGGTCGCCGCGGCGGCCGGCGTCAACCTGCAGACCCTGCGCTACTACGAGCGCCGCGGCCTGCTCGCCGAACCGGAGCGGACCCTCGGCGGACACCGGCTCTACCCGGCCGAAACGGTTACCGTGCTGCGGGTGATCAAGGTTGCTCAGCGCCTCGGATTCACCCTCACCGAGGTGGCTGACCTGCTCGAGACCGGCCGGCACCGACCCGGACAGCGCCGCGACCCAGGGCTGCAGGCCCGGTCATCGATCAAGCTGGCGGAGGTCGAGACGAAGATCGCCGACCTGCAGGTCATCGCCGCGACGCTGCGAGAGGCGCTCGAAGTCGGTTGCTCGGATCTGCTGGCCTGCGCCGACAGCCCGCACTGCCCACTGCCGTTCGCGGATCTCGCCGAGACGCGAGACTCAGCGAGCTAACCGGACGATCGCCGCGGACTGCGGCCCCAGCAGCACCGCACCCTCGTGCACCGCGACCTCGCCCGTGCCCAGCAGCACCTCGCCCGCCGCCACCGGGACCGCCTGCTCACTGGCGCCGAGATTGGCGAGGACCCGCAGCCCGCCGCGGTGCACCACCAGCCAGCGGGCGTCCTCGTCGTAATCGAGCGCCACGCGGGTGAGGTCGGGATCGGCGAGGTCGGGCTCGGCTGCGCGCAGCGCGATCAGGCGGCGGTACAGGTCGAGCATCTCGACGTGTGCCGGCTCGGCCAACTCGGTCCAGTCGAGAATGGCGGAGCGGTAGGCCGTCGGGTCCTGCGGGTCGATCATCTGGCTGACGTCCCAGCCGTGCGACCCGAACTCCTCGATGCGCGCCTTGGCGGTGGCCTCGGCCAGTTCGGGCTCCGGATGTGAGGTGAAGAAGGGCCAGCGGGTGGACGCGGCCCACTCCTCACCCATCCACAGCATCGGGGTGAAGGGAGAACTCAGCAGCAACGTGGCGCCGATCCGTAGCAACCCCGGGGAGGTGAGCTCCGGCAGGCGGTTGCCGACGGCCCGGTTCCCGACCTGGTCGTGGTTCTGCAGGCAGACCACGAAACGGTAGCCCGGCGTCGTGGCGCGATCGACCGGCTTGCCGTGGTTGCGGCCGCGGAAGCTCGAGAAGGTCCCGTCGTGGAAGAAGGCCGACGCGAACACCTTGGCCAGCGTGGGCAAGGAGCCGAAGTCGCAGTAGTAGCCCTGGGTCTCGCCGGTGAGTAGGGAATGCAGGGCGTGATGGACGTCGTCGTCCCACTGCGCGGCCAGGCCGTAACCGCCCGCCGCGCGGGGCGTGATCATCACCGGGTCGTTGAGGTCGGACTCCGCGATCAGCGTCAGCTCACGACCGGTTTCGGTCGCCAAGGTGTCGACCTCGGCTGCCAGTTCGGCCAGCACGTGGGTGGGTGAGCTGTCGTGCAGAGCGTGCACAGCGTCGAGCCGCAGCGCGTCGACGTGGTAGTCGCGCAGCCACATCAGCGCGTTGTCGATCACGAAGCGGCGGACGTTCGGCTCTTCCAGGTTGACCAGGTCGCCCCACGTGTTGCGGCCCGACTTCAGGTACGGGCCGAAACGCGGCAGATAGTTGCCCGAGGGACCGAGGTGGTTGTAGACGACGTCGAGCACCACGGCCAGCCCGCGTGCGTGACAGGCGTCGACGAACCGTTTCAGCCCGTCCGGGCCGCCGTAGGCCTCGTGCACGGCGTACCAGTCCACGCCGTCGTAGCCCCAGTTCCACACCCCGTTGAAGGCATTGACCGGCAGCAGTTCGACGTGAGTGATGCCGAGCCCGACCAGGTGATCGAGGCGCTCGATGGTGGAGTCGAACGTCGCGCCCGGCGTGAACGTGCCGATGTGCAGTTCGTAGATCACTGCCCCGGGCAGCGGGCGTCCGTGCCAGTCTGCGTCGCCCCACGGATACACGGTTTGGTCATATACCCGGCTCGCGGCGTGCACGCCGTTCGGCTGCCACCGGGAGGCTGGATCGGGCAGCGGCTCGTCGCTGTCGTCGAGCAGGAACGCATAGTCGGTGCCCGGCGCAGCATCGGCACCGCACCACCAGCCGTCGGCGTCTGGGCTCAGGTAGAGGTCGGCACCTGACCACCAGCCTTTGGCGCCCGCACGGAGTTCCACCGGCTCACCGGCGATGACCGCGCGGACCCTCGACGCACCGGGAGCCCACACGCTGATCGCCGCCACGTCGTCCACCCTGCCATGCGCCACTACGCTCCCGAACATGGCACATGAGACGCTGCCGAACATGGCACATGACACCCCGTCGATGCGGCAGGCTCTCGCCGTGCCCGCCGGCCCCGTAGTCCTCGCCGGATACGACACCAAGGTCGCGCCGCGCGCGCCGAGCAAGAAGAGGAAGAAGACGAAGAAGCAGGCGGGGCTCGTGGCGGACGAGCTGAGCGAGCTTCAGGGGCGCCAGGAACGCCTGTGGGCGGAGTCGACCGCCGGGGGAACCCGCAGCATCCTGCTCGTCCTGCAAGGGATCGACACGGCCGGTAAGGGCGGCGTCACCGAGCACGTCGTCGGCATCTTCGGCCCGATCGGCGTGCAGTACACGGGATTCAAGAAACCCACCGAGGAGGAGTTGGCACACGACTTCCTGTGGCGGATCCGCAAGCGGCTGCCCCCGCCCGGCGTCATCGGCGTCTTCGACCGCTCGCACTACGAGGACGTGCTGGTGGTGCGCGTGCATGAACTCATCCCGGAGGACGAGTGGCGGGCGCGCTACGGCCTGATCAACGACTTCGAGGCCGAACTCACCGCCAGCGGGACGACGGTGCTCAAGTGCTTCCTGCACATCTCCTTCGACACCCAGCGCGAGCGACTGCTGGCGCGCCTGGCCGATCCCGACAAGCAATGGAAGTTCAAGGAAGGCGATGTGACCGAGCGAGCGCGCTGGGCGGACTACACGGCCGCGTACGAAGGCGTGCTGGAGAACTGCAACACCCCGGCTGCGCCCTGGTATCTGGTGCCCAGCGACTCGAAGAAGTACCGCAACTGGGCGATCGCCGAGCTGCTGCGCGAGACGCTCGCGGAGCTCAACCCGCAGTACCCGCAGCCCCAGCTCGACATCGAGGCGCTGCGCAAGCGACTAGAGCCGCCGAACTGAGCGTCGGGCGGTTGCCCTTTTAGTCCACATCTGGTTACGTAACCAAATGTGGACGCATTGGAGGCATTGGCCGACCCGACCAGGCGCCGGGTGGTCGAACTGCTGTCCGCCGGCGAACTGACCGCGGGCGAGATCGCTGCCGAGTTCGAGCAGTCCCGGCCGGCCGTGTCGCGGCAGCTGCGCCTGCTGCGTGAGGCCGGGGTGGTCGACGTACGCGCCGAAGGAACCAGGCGCGTGTACGTACTGCGCCGCGATCCGCTGGCCGATGCCGAGCTCTGGCTGCGCCAGCGCCTGGACGCACTGGACACCGAACTGAGAAGAGGCAGACATGACCGATGAAGTCCGCAGCGACGGATGCGTGTACCTGGAGCGGGACTACCCCGCCACGCCCGACGAGGTCTGGGACGCGTGGACGTCGCCGGAGCGCCTGGCCCGCTGGCTGGGTACGCCGGCCGGCCCGATCCTCGGCGCGACGGCGCCGGTCCGGGTCAGCCTCGGTGACGGCGAGGACGACTGGGCTGACGTATCGGTGATCTCGGCCGAGCCGCCCCGGCTGCTGGAGCTGACCTGGGGCTTCGTTGGCGAGCCCGGCAGCGTGCTGCGGGTCGAGATCGTGCCGATCGACGCGACGCACACCCGCGTGCAGGTCGAGCACCGCGGCCTCGGGACGTCGGCGGTCGGTTACGGTGCGGGCTGGCAGGCCTACCTCGACGGCGAACTGGCCGGTGAGTTGGGCCAGGCGTGGGAGACGTCCGGGTGGGACGCCCGCTTCGAGCAGGCACTGCCCGTGTGGCGCGATCGCGCAAAGGACGCTCAGGGCACGAGCAGCGCTACCGGATAGCCCGCGAGCAGGTCCGCGAGAACGACCGTACCGGTGTGCGTCTTGCCGGAGATGACATCGGTGGCGCCGCGGGCGAGCTCGATCGTGGTGTTGCGCCAGCCGCCGTCGCGTTCGAGTCGAACCGGCAGCCTCGTCGCCACGGTGATGCAACCACCACGGTCGAAGGCCACCGCGTGCTCGGCTGCGGCGCCCTCGACGGGCACCGGGTCGTAGCCGCAGAACAGGTCCGGCCAATCGCGGCGCAGCCGTAGCGTGCGCGACACCACCCATAGCTTGGCCGCGCCGGACTCATCGATCGGCGGCGGCTCGACGTCGCCGTCGAGCGTGTCCAGCAGCGCCCGCCGGGCGTCGAAGTCGACGGCGCGGCGGTTGTCCGGATCGACGAGGGAGTCCTCCCACAGCTCGGTGCCCTGGTAGATGTCCGGGACCCCCGGCATGGTCAGCTGGACGAGCTTCTGCGCCAGCGAGTTCGTCCGGCCGTAGGGGGTGATGCGGTCGACGAACGCCGCCAGCGGGTCGTGCACCTCGGGCGAGTCGTAGGCCGTGTCGACCGCGGCGTGCACGGCTGCCTCGAAGGCCGCATCCGGGTCGATCCAGGTGGTGCCCTGCGCCGCCTCACGCATCGCCTTCTCGGCGTAGGCGTGCATCCGCTCGCGTTCGATGAATCCCACGCCGGCGAACGTCTGCCACAGCAGGTAGCCGAACGTGGGATCGGGCACCGGCGCCGCGGTCATCAACTGGCGGACGAGCGCGGCCCATTCGTCGGGCAGCTCACTGAGCACCGCGAGCCGGGCCCGAACGTCCTCCCCGCGCTTGGTGTCGTGGGTCGACAGCGTCGTCATGCTGCGCGGTGCGCTGCGCTGGCGGCGGCCCTGCGCGGCGTGGAAGTCGGCCGGCCCGAGCCCGAACTGCGCCGGGTCACCACCTACCTCGTTCAGGGCGATGAAGCGGGTGTAGCGGTAGTAGGCGGTGTCCTCGACACCCTTGGCCATCACTGCGCCGGAGGCCTGCTGGAAGCGCACGGCGAGCTCGTCGGCGGGGTCGGCCAGCCGGGCCGACAGGGTGCCGATCGGGTCGGCGAGATCGGAGCGGGACGTGCGCGCCTTCTCGATCGCCGTCGCCAGGTACTGCGCCCCCTCCGGCAGGTAGGAGCGATACACCGGGAACGCGACGAGCAGTTCGTTCAGCGCCTCGGCGACGCGGTCGATCTCCGGCGCCAGCCTGGCCAGCCGCGACACCTCTGCCTGCAGGATCGTCGTCACCGCTTGGCGTTTGCCCCTCGCCACGTGCTCGGCGAAGTCAGCAGTGTCCGCGGTGAGTTCGCGGTACAAGGCGTCGACGGCGTTCTCGGCGCTGGGGTCGGCGAACAGCCCGCCCACTTCGCCGAGGGCGTCGTAGCCCGTCGTCCCGTCGACGGGCCAGTCGTCGGGAAGCTCCTCGCCCGGTTCGAGGATCTTCTCGACCGTGACCCACGTGTCGTCGGGAGCTAGCGCGCGCAGGCGCACCAGATAGCCGAGTGGGTCGGTGAGCCCGTCGGGATGATCGATGCGCACGCCGTCGATCGCGTCGTCACCCAGCCAGCGGGCGATCTGCACGTGCGTCGCCGCGAATACGGCCGGGTCTTCGACCCGCAGGCCGGCCAGGCCGGTAACAGCGAAGAACCGCCGGTAGTTCTGCTCGGTGTCGGCCCGCCGGTAGTTGACTAGCTCGTAGTGCTGGCGGTCGTGTACCGCGCCGGCCGTCTCACCCGGTGCCGGCCCAGTGCCGGGGGCCAGCGGGAAACGGTGCTCGAAGTAGCGCAGTTCGCCGCTCGGGGACACCTCGAGCTCGCTGGGTTCGTAGTCGTCACCGAGGACGGGCAGCAGCACCCTGCCGTTCGTCCAGTCGATGTCGAACCATGATGCGCACGGAGAGTCCCGACCCAGGCGCAGCAGGTCCCACCACGCCGGGTTCTGCGCCGCGTCGGCGACGCCGGTGTGGTTCGGCACGATGTCGACGACGATCTTGAGGCCGCGGGCACGGGCGGCGGCGAGCAGTCGCGTCCAGCCGTCGACCCCGCCGCGGGCAGCATCGATGGTGTCGAAGCCGACGACGTCGTAGCCGTGATCGGACGCGCGCACAGACGGCAGCAGAGGGGACAGGTAGGCCGCACCCGCGCCGAGCGTCGCGATGTAGTCGCATGCGTCGGCGGCGGCGTGCAGGTCGAAGCCGGCCCGTACCTGAAGGCGATACGTGGCGGTAGGCAGCCCCACGTCAGCCCACCGCTCGCAGCACCATCAGCGCGCGCGGTCCGACGCTGAAGACTCCGTCCGGCTCGACGACCTTGCCTTCAGAATCGTCGACGGCGTTCTCGTCCATCGTGTCGAGCACGATTTCCCAGCCCTGCCCGTACTCGGCGCCCGGCGTCGTGAAGTCGATCGGCGCGTCGTGCGCGCTGAAGCACAACAGGAAAGAGTCGTCGACGACGCGCTGGCCCCGGGCGTCCGTGCCGGCGATGCCCTGCCCATTGAGATACACCGCGATCGCCCGGCCCAAGCCGGAGCCCCAGTCCTCTTCGGTCATCTCGGTGCCTTCGGGGGTGAACCACTCGATGTCGGGCAGCGTGTCCTGGCCGCGCCGACGCACCGGCCTGCCGTCGAAGAACCGGCGCCGGCGGAAGATCGGATGGGCCCGGCGCAGTCCGGTCAGCCGCCGGGTGAACGCGAGCATGTCGACGTCGACATTGGCCCAGTCCATCCAGGTGAGTTCGTTGTCCTGGCAATAGGCGTTGTTGTTGCCGTGCTGAGTTCGGCCGATCTCGTCACCGTGGCCGAGCATCGGCACGCCCTGCGACAGGAAGAGGGTGGCCAGCAGGTTGCGCCGCTGCTGGGCGCGCAGCGCGATGACCGCCGGGTCGTCCGTCGGACCCTCGACACCGCAGTTCCACGAACGGTTGTGATCCTCACCGTCGTTGTTGTCGTCGTGGTTGGCTTCGTTGTGCTTCTCGTTGTAGGAGACCAGGTCGAGCAGGGTGAACCCGTCGTGCGCGGTGACGAAGTTGATGCTGGCCACGGGACGCCGGGCCGAGGACTCATACAGGTCGGCCGATCCAGTCAACCGGGCCGCGAATTCACCGATCGTGGCCGGTTCTCCGCGCCAGAAGTCACGCACCGTGTCGCGGTACTTGCCGTTCCACTCGGTCCACTGGGGCGGGAAGTTGCCAACCTGGTACCCGCCCGGCCCGACGTCCCACGGCTCGGCGATGAGTTTGACCTGACTGACGATCGGATCCTGCTGGACGAGTTCGAAAAACGTCGACAGCCGGTCGACGTCGTAGAACTCGCGAGCCAGAGCGGCGGCGAGATCGAAACGGAAGCCGTCGACGTGCATCTCGATGATCCAGTACCGCAGCGAGTCCATGATGAGCTGCAGGGTGTGCGGGTGCCGCACGTTCAGGGTGTTGCCGGTGCCGGTGTAGTCCATGTAGTGCTTCTCGTCGTCCTCGACGAGCCGGTAGTAGGCGCGGTTGTCGATGCCGCGAAAGGACAGCGTCGGACCGAGGTGGTTGCCCTCGCCGGTGTGGTTGTAGACGACGTCGAGGATGACCTCGATGCCCGCTTCGTGCAGCGTGCGAACCATCGCCTTGAACTCCTGCACCTGCCCGCCGGGTGTGGTGTTGGAGGCGTACTTCGAGTCCGGTGCCAGGAAGCCGATCGTGTTGTAACCCCAGTAGTTGGCCAGGCCCTTGTCGAGGAGGGTTGAGTCGTTCACGAAGTGATGCACCGGCATCAGTTCGACGGCGGTCACCCCAAGCGTCTTGAGGTGCTCGACGATGACCGGGTGGGCGATGCCCGCGTAGGTGCCACGCAGTTGCTCGGGGACCTCGGGGTGGCGCTGGGTCATGCCCTTCACGTGGGCCTCGTAGATCACCGTGTCGGCGTACGGGTGACGCGGCGGCCGGTCGACGCCCCAGTCGAAGAACGGGTTGGTGACCACGCACTTGGGCATGTGTTCGGCCGAGTCGTCGTCGTTGTGGCTGTCGGGGTCGCCGAAGTGGTAGCCGAACAGGGACTCGTGCCACTCGATACGGCCGTCGATCGCCTTGGCGTAAGGGTCGAGAAGCAGCTTGGCCGGGTTGCACCGCAGGCCCGTGTCGGGGTCGTCCGGGCCGTAGACGCGATAGCCATAGCGCTGTCCTGGCTCGACGCCGGAGAGGAAAGCGTGCCAGACGAAGCCGTCGACTTCGGGCAGGACGACGCGGGTCTGGACCCCTGCTGCGTCGAACAAGCACAGCTCGACGCGTTCGGCCACCTCACTGAAGAGGGCGAAGTTGGTGCCCGACCCGTCATAGCTGGCGCCTAGTGGATAGGCACTTCCGGGCCAGACTTCCATGCTGCTCCTCGTCCTCTGACAGGCTGATCGGGTCCAGCCTGCCAGAGCACGTTCTCACCCCGGTGCGGGGCGGCGGAGCAGTGAGTTTGGTTATCGCGTAGGGCTGGTCGATCCCGGCCCATTTGGTGGCAACTGGCCCGGACCGCCCGGGATGCGGGGTGCGTGGCCTGGTCCGAACCGCTGTCCGCGCTCGCCTGGATCGTGCTGGCCCTTCATAAAGTTGCCGTGGCGCTGCATCTGCCGATCGCCGTGGCCGTCGGAGAGGGCGTGGCCGACCAGCAGGCCACCGCCGCCGAACACGAGTGCGCCCGCGATGAGCGCGGCGGCCAGGTGTGCGCGCCGGGCCGGGTTGACCCACGGCGTCCTGGGCGCGCGGTATACGGGGGCGAACGGGTAGGCGGGAGGTCCCCATGGCGGTGCGGGTGGACCCGGCGGCGGGGGTGATCCGGGCTGCGGCGCCGCATGCGGCGGGGGCGCGGGCTCGCCGGCCGGGCTGACCTCCGCCGTTGTGGCGGCAGCCGGGTCGGCCTGGCCCGGTTCTGCGACCTGCTCCGGAGGCGGGGCTCCGGCGTCCGGTTCTGGGGAGTTGGTCGGTGTGGTCATGGCGCACCCTCCTGGGATCTGAGGGCCGACGCTACGCACCGGGTCCGTGAGCCAGTGAAGAGTCTAGGCAACAACCCGGACATTCGCCCCGACAGCGGCCGGTCGGGCGGCAATTGCCGCACCCGCCCGTCGGCGAGGCGGCGCACCCAGGCTCAGGGCGGCGGAGCGCCGTACGGAGCCTTGTCGGACCGGCCTCGTACCGTGGAGGTATGCGCGTAGACAGTGACATCGTCCCCAGCTCGGGGACCTTCGAGGTGCTGGCCGACTTCGAGCCTGCCGGCGACCAGCCGGCGGCGATCGCCGACCTCGAGCGGCGGCTGGCGGCCGGCGAGCAGGACGTCGTCCTGCTCGGGGCCACCGGCACCGGCAAGTCCGCCACGGCGGCCTGGCTGATCGAGAAGCTGCAGCGTCCGACACTGATCATGGCGCCGAACAAGACTCTCGCCGCCCAACTGGCCAACGAACTGCGCGAGATGCTGCCGAACAATGCCGTCGAGTATTTCGTGAGCTACTACGACTACTACCAGCCCGAGGCCTACGTCCCGCAGACCGACACCTACATCGAGAAAGACAGCTCGGTCAACTCCGAGGTCGAGCGGCTGCGGCACTCCGCGACCATGTCGCTGCTGACCCGGCGCGATGTCGTGGTGGTGGCAACCGTGTCCTGCATCTACGGCCTGGGCACCCCGCAGGAATACGTCGACCGGTCCGTCCGGCTGCACAAGGGCCAGGAGATCCCCAGAGACAAGATCCTGCGCGGCCTGGTCGACGTCCAGTACAGCCGCAACGACCTGTCCTTCACCCGTGGCACCTTCCGGGTGCGCGGCGACACCGTCGAGATCTTCCCGGCCTACGAGGAACTGGCGATCCGGGTCGAGATGTTCGGCGACGACATCGAGCGGCTGTATTACCTGCACCCGCTCACCGGCGAGGTAGTCCGCGAGGTCGACGAGGTGTTCGTTTTCCCGGCCACGCACTACGCGGCCGGGCCCGAGCGCATGGAGCGGGCGATCCGTGGCATCGAGAAGGAACTCGTAGAGCGGCTGGCCGAGCTGGAATCCCAGAACAAGCTGCTCGAAGCACAGCGACTGCGCATGCGCACGTCCTACGACATCGAGATGATGCGCCAGGTCGGGTTCTGTTCGGGCATCGAGAACTATTCACTGCACATCGACGGGCGGCAGCGTGGCAGCGCCCCCAACTGTCTGCTCGACTATTTCCCCGAAGACTTCCTGCTCGTCATCGACGAGTCGCACGTCACCGTGCCGCAGACCGGCGGTATGTACGAGGGCGACATGTCGCGCAAGCGGATGCTGGTCGAGCATGGCTTCCGGCTCCCGTCGGCCATGGACAACCGGCCGCTGAAGTTCGAGGAGTTCGTCGACCGCATCGGCCAGACGGTCTACCTGTCCGCCACCCCCGGCCCCTACGAACTGGGCCGCACCAAGGGCGAGTTCGTCGAGCAGGTGATCCGCCCCACGGGCCTCGTCGACCCCGAGGTGGTGGTCAAGCCGACCAAGGGCCAGATCGATGACCTGGTGCACGAGATCCGCGAGCGGGCCGAGCGCAACGAGCGGGTGCTGGTCACCACGCTGACCAAAAAGATGTCCGAGGACCTCACCGACTACCTCCTCGAACTCGGCATCCGGGTGCGTTACCTGCACTCCGAGGTCGACACCCTGCGCCGGGTCGAACTGCTGCGCGAGTTACGGATGGGTGAGTTCGATGTCCTCGTCGGCATCAACCTGCTCCGTGAGGGCCTCGACCTCCCTGAGGTGTCATTGGTATCGATCCTCGACGCCGACAAGGAGGGATTCCTGCGCTCGGGCACATCCCTGATCCAGACGATCGGCCGCGCGGCGCGCAACGTGTCCGGCCAGGTGCACATGTACGCCGACACGATCACCCCGTCGATGCGCAAGGCGATTGACGAGACGAACAGGCGCCGCGAGAAGCAGGTCGCTTACAACCTCGAGAAGGGCGTCGACCCGCAGCCGCTGCGCAAGCGGATCGCCGACATCACCGACATGCTGGCCCGCGAGGCGGCCGACACCGAGGAGTTGCTCGGCTCAACACCGATGGGCGGCTCGGGCCGATCCCAGTCGCGCGGCAAGTCCGCAGTGCCCGGCCGGGGTGGGCGAGGCAGTTCGCCGGGCGTCGTCGGGGTGGGTGCGCACGCAGGCGGCGGCCTCGACGTCGCGCAGATGCCGCGGGCCGAGCTGGCTGACCTGATCCAGCAGCTCAACGATCAGATGCTCGGCGCGGCTCGCGAACTGCAGTTCGAGATCGCTGCCCGGTTACGCGATGAGATCACCGAGCTCAAGAAGGAGTTGCGCGGCATGGACGCTGCGGGGGTGGGCACGTGAGTGTGAGTTTTCAGATCAGCTTCGATGCCGCCGATCCCGAGCGGCTCGGCACGTTCTGGGCCGAGGTGCTCGGCTACGTCATGCAGGACCCACCCGCAGGCTTCGCCAGCTGGGATGCGTTCCTCGACTCGATCGGCTACCCGGCCGACGAGCGCGACCACGCGTACGCGCTCGTCGATCCCGAGAAGGTCAAGCCGCGGCTGTTCTTCCAGAAGGTGCCCGAGGGCAAGACCGCCAAGAACCGCGTGCACATCGACGTCAACGCCGGCGCCGGTGTCGCTCCCGACGAGAAGCGATCCGTGGTGCGGGCGCGGGCCGACGAGATCGTCGCGCTCGGGGCCACTGAGCTGCGCGAACACGACGAGCACGGCGAGTACTGGATCGTCATGCAGGACATCGAGGGCAACGAGTTCTGCGTCCAGTAGTCCCTCGCGCCGCTCTGCGCCGCAGGTGATCACCTAGCGGTCGGCGCGATATGCGACCGCAACTCCTAGGTGATCACGGGCGAGCACGATGCTGTCGAGCGATAGCTGACGGCGCGCGCGGCAGGCCGGCTCACCCGATGGGTTCCGGATCAGCTGGCGGGTGAGGAGATCACGAGCGCGGTCGGCAGGTCGATGAACCGGCCGATGTCGTCGACCTCGGCCTCGATCGCGGTCCGCGACTTCCTATTCAGATCGCCGAACGGCGTGAACCCGACTGTCGCCGCCTTCGCCTTGCGGACCAGCCGCCAGGTGCCGATGACCTGCCCGTCGAGCAGCGCGGTCGGCCGGATCATGCCGCCCTGATAGACCCTCGGGTAGTGCGCGGCGTCGATGATCAGCTCGCGGTCGCGGTAGCCCACCAGGTAGTTGTCGAACGCCGAGAGCAGGCGCAGGCCGCGCTGCGGTGCGACCTTCCCGAGCGTGTACCCGGCCCGTCCGTTCACCTCGACCGAAGTCAGTTCGTCGCGGATCAGCGCGATCGCACGCCCCGACGCCAGGCCCGACCAGGTCGTGAAGTCAGCGGCCGTAGCGGGGGAGAAGGCCCGGAAGTAGCGCCGCGCCAGCTCGGCCAGAGCGTCGTCACCCGCCGGTCCTGAAGCCGAACCAGGAACCCAGTCCGCCAGGAGGGCGAACGTGTTGTCACGTCCGCGCTCGGGACCGCGACAGAGCAAGCCGAGGGTGCTCGCGTACAGCAGGACGTGGGTTGACGCCTGGTCGGCGGTGCCGATCACCACCTCGCGCTCGGCCAGCGCAGCGACGACCTCTCGACGGGTCAGTGGCCCGGCTGCCAACACATCGGGCAACGCAGCGAAAGCACTCTCCAGTAGGTCATCGGTGAGACCGAGGTTCAGCCAGCGTTTGGCGAAGCCGCGCGCGATCCCCGGCCCGAGCAGCCGGGTCATCCACCCGACATCCTCGGCGGGGACAAGATGGATGGTTGCTCGCATGAGCCAGGTCCGCACCACCGAGCGGTCCTCGATGGCGCGCAGGACGTCGGTTTCGGTGAGGCCCTGGGCGCGCGAGCGGACGCCCAGCCGCGAGGCCAGCGGATCCTGGGCCTGCAGCCCGCCGGTGAGCGCCGCGGCCTGGGCCACCGTCGTCGCGGGGCGTTCGGCGAAGCCGTGCCGCGCGACGCGTTGGCTGAGGACGTCGGCTCCGCCGCTCGAGCGCATCGGTGCATTGTGCTGGATGCAATGATCGGTGCTGTGTCGGGTTCCGGTTATCGGTCTCGTGGCCGGCCCCGGCGCTCGCGCTGGCCCAGCCTCGTCGTGGCCCTGGTGGTTCTCGTCGCCCTGCTGGTCGCGGCTGATTTCATCGCGAAGTTCGTGGCCGAGCGCGCGGCGGGCAAGACGATCCAGGTGGCGCAGGGGCTGGAGCACGCACCGTCGGTGTCGGTGTCGGGGTTCCCATTCCTCACCCAGCTCATCGCCGGCCACTTCGGCCAGGTCACGCTCGTC
Organism: Pseudonocardiales bacterium; assembly: GCA_040006035.1. GTDB lineage: Bacteria > Actinomycetota > Actinomycetes > Mycobacteriales > Jatrophihabitantaceae > QHCC01. The sequence goes on from JBDTXT010000003.1 coordinate 16,590, forward strand.
GCGTCCGACCTGATCGTCGGTGCACAGGGGCGCACCGTCCGAATCGCCAGGGTCCAGGCGGTCCTGCACGGCGTGGACGTCGCTCGTGACCTGTCATCGGTGCGGGCCGACACCGCGGACGCGACTGCAACGCTGGCCTATCCAGACCTGTCTGCCACGCTCGGCGTGACGCTGCGCTACGGCGGTCCCAGCCAGGACGGCGTCGGGCGGGTGACGGCACGCAAGTCGCTGACGGTCGCGGGGCAGCAGGTCAGCGGATCAGTGAGCGCAGAGGTCAAGATCGACGGCGGCGCACTGCGCTTCGTGTCGCCGACGCTCAGCATCGACGGCGCGGGCAGCGCGACCGTCCCTCAGCCGGTCATCGACTCCTTCAGCTCACTGTTCGGCGACCCACTGGCACTGAGCCACCTTCCGTTCGGGCTGACCGTGCGCTCGGTGACGGCGGACCGGCAGGGCGTGCACATCACTCTCGCCGGAACGGACCTGGTCTTCGACCGTCCCTGAGTGCCTCAGGTCGGTGGCCGGCCGCCGACCTGGGCGATCGCCTGGGCGGCCAAGGTGTGCCCCGCTCGCAGCGCAGCCCGCACCTCGTCGCCGGCCGCCCGTGAGGCCAGCACGCCGGCCGCGAACGCATCGCCGGCACCCGTCGAATCGACGACGTCGGCTGCCGCGACAGGTACTGAGATGACGTCGACGCCGTCGGACCACACTGCAGCGGCACCGCCGCACTTGACGATTGCCTCGCCGCACCGCTGCGCCAGGATGCGAGCGCCGGCGACGGCCTCTGCACCGCCGGTCAGCACTTCGGCCTCGTCCTGGTTGGCGAACAGCAATAGGCCCGAACCGATCCAGTCCAGGAAATGCTCGGGCCCGACCTCGGCCAGCGGCGCGGACGACCCGGTGTCGACCGAGACCCGGCAGCCCGCGCTGCGGGCTCTGGCCAGCGCATCGAGCGCGGCTGGGCGCGAGCCGGGTGTGAACAGCGAGTACCCCGACAGGTGCAGCCGGGACTCCGGTTCGAACAGCCCGGGCGGCAGAGCCGCGTCACCCAGTCCGGTGTTCGCGCCCGCCGAGGGGACCATCGTTCGCTCGCCGTCGGCGTCCACGAGCACGATGCATGTCCCGGTTGGCCTCACCGGGTCGATGCTCACGGCCAGTTCGACGCCCGCCGCTGTCAGTTCGTCGAGCGCCCGTCGGCCGAGCGCGTCGTCGCCGACCCGACCCACGAAGGTGGCGGCCAGGCCGGCCCGGACGAGCCAGGCCGCCGTGTTCGCTGCGGATCCGCCGCCGTAGATTCCGACCGGCGCCGGGGTGTCCGAGCCGAGCGCCAGCGGCCCGGGCAGCCGGGCCACGACGTCCATCATCAGGTCGCCCAGGCACAGGACGCGGGTCATGGGCTGCCGTAGGCGACGGCGACCTCAGCGGCGAGCCGGGCGTTGCCCAGCACCAGGGCCACGTTCGCCGCCAAAGAGGCGCCGCCGGTCTCGCGATGGAAGTAGTCGAGCAGGAACGGCGTGACATCCTTGCCCTGGACGCCGGCCGAGTCGGCCGCGCGCAGGCCGGCGTTGAGCACCCGCTCGTGCAGGTCGGCGTCCAACTCGTGCTCAGCCGCGATCGGGTTGGCCAGGACCAGCCCGTAGACGTCGGTGCCCAACTCGTCGCGGGCCCGCAGCACGTCGGCGACGGCGGCGGGGGAGTCCACTCGCCAGTCCAGACGATGACCGGAGTCGGCGCGGTAAAAGCCGGGGAACCGGTCGGTGCGATAGCCCAGCACACCGACGTTGAGCGTCTCGAGTCGTTCCAGCGTCGCGCGGACGTCGAGGATCGACTTCACCCCGGCGCAGACGACGAGCACCGGTGTACGTGACAGCGTGGTGAGATCGGCCGACTCGTCCCACGTGTCGCGTGCATCGCGGTGCACCCCGCCGAGCCCGCCGGTGGCGAACACCCTGATCCCGGCCCGGGCCGCCAGGTGCGCCGTGGAGGCTACGGTGGTGGCCCCCATCCCGCCCCGGGCGGCGACGGTGGCGATGTCGCGCACGCTCACCTTGGTGACGTCGGGGTCATCGGCGACGCGGCGCAGTGCCGCGTCGTCCAACCCGATGCACGCCGTGCCGTCGACGACGGCGATGGTCGCGGGCACGGCACCGCCGGCGCGTACCGCGCCCTCGATCTCGCGGGCGATGCGCAGGTTGTCGGGCCGGGGCAGGCCGTGGCTGATGATCGTGCTCTCCAATGCCACCACCGGGCCGCCGGCCGCAAGCGCGGCGGCAACCTCGGGATGGATCAGCACACGGGCACCCTACGACGCCGGGCCATCCCGAAGGGCACGCTCGCCAGCGCAGCCACCGCGAACGACAGCAACGACGCGCTCATCCACGTCGCCGGCGTGAAGTGCACCCACGAGTCGACGTGCACCCAGAAGCGCTGCCACCAGGAGATGTATCCGGGGTTGATCAGCTGGTATGCACAAAAGCCGAGCGCCCAGGGCACGAGCATCAGCCAGCGCGCGGGCGCCGTGGACGAGCAGTCCCAACCCCGGCGGCCGCCGAGTACGAAGTAGTCGACGATGAAGACCGCCGACATTGGGATGAACACCGCGCCGATCAGGTACAGGAAGTTCTGGTAGTCGGCGAAGTTCAACAACAGCGCTCCCGCGGTCGCGAGCGTTCCGATGACGACGGCGAGCACCCGCCGGTCGGCGAGCGGGCGCAGATTCTGCACGGAGACGACGGTTGAGTAGACGTTGGTGAACGACTCATCCAGTTCGCGCAGGACGAGTATCGCGAATGGTAGCCACCCCAGCGGCAGCGCGATGAAGGCAGCGAACAGCTGCGAGTGGTTCGCGTCGTCGGCGTGGACGATGGTCGAGAACGCGAGCAACCCCAGAGCGTAGTAGGCGATCTGGGTGAGCGAGTAGCCGATCAGGGTGCCGCTGAACGCCGCCTTCCCCGAGCGGGCATGGCGGGTGTAGTCCGCGGCGAGCGGCACCCACGAGATCGACACCGCCATGACCGCGTCGGTGGCGAGCCAGAAGCCGGACCAGCCGCCGTCGGTGACACCGGGCAGGGGATTGCGGGCGAACTCGACCAGGAAGTAGACACTTGCCACGATGACCGCGGCCAGGGCGTACTTGCGCAGTGTGCGCACCACACCAAGCGGTCGCAGTGCCATCAACGTCGTCAACACCCCGGCCAGCAGGATGTAGAGCCAGCGCACCTTCCACGGGAGCAGTTGCTCGGCCGCCGTCGAGATCACGACGAGTTCGAAGACACCCCAGCCCAGGCACTGCAGCAGGTTGAGCACGGTCGGCAGGTAGGACACCCGAGTCCCGAACAGCCCGCGCAGCAGCACCATCGCCGGGCTGCCGGTCTCGGTGCCGGCCAGCGCCGACAGCGCCACCGGGATCGTCCCGACGATCGACCCGATGACGACGGCGGTGAATGCCGCCAGCAGGGACATGTTCACTCCCGTCGGCGCGAGGACGAAGAGTGCGGCGGTGGGGCCGAGCAGGCTCACGCCGAGGTTGCCCCACAGCGCAACCAGGTCGAGCACGCCGAGGGTGCGCGGTTGTGGATCGGCGAGCGTGCGGCCCGGTTCGGACGGTGGGGCGGTAACTGGCTTGGCGAGGATCGTCATCGGTTCTCCCTGCGCCGGCATTACCCGGCGGGTTCGGCGGTCGGCGGCTCTGGAGGTTCCAGATGCCGCCCTCTCAGCCCTTGTGAGCTCCCGCGGTCGGTGGTGGGTGGTGCGTCGGCCGCTAGAACACGGCCATCCCCTCCGTCGGAGAAGAAGCGTGGGCGTGATGGCGGCGCGGGATGCGACCGGCCAGGCGGGCGAGGCGGCCGGCGATGACCGCGGCGGCCATCGCCGCGGCCATCTGCGCCGGGTTCTGGGCCCGGGTGACCGCAGAGGCGAGCAGGACGCCGTCGCAACCGAGTTCCATGGCAAACGCGGCATCGGAGGCGGTGCCGATGCCGGCGTCGAGGATCACCGGCACCTCGGCCTCGCCGACGATCAACTCGATGTTGTGCGGGTTGCCTATCCCCAGCCCGGTGCCGATCGGCGAGCCCAGCGGCATGACGGCAACGCAGCCGGCCTGTTGCAGGCGGCGGGCGAGGATCGGATCGTCGTTGGTGTACGGCAGCACGTGAAACCCTTGTGCAACCAGAGTCTGGGCGGCATCAAGCAGCTCGATCGGGTCGGGGAGCAGCGTGCGCTCGTCGGCGATCACCTCGAGCTTCAGCCAGTCCGTCTCCAGGGCCTCGCGAGCCAGGTGGGCGGTGCGCACCGCCTCGGCGGCAGTGCGGCAGCCGGCTGTGTTCGGCAGCACCCGCACCCCGCGACGGTCGAGCACGTCGAGGATCGAGCCGCTGATGCCGGGGTCGACGCGCCGCATCGCGACGGTGCACATCGCCGTCTGCGACGCGGCGAGCGCCTCGTCGACGATCTGGATGCTGGGCGCGCCACCGGTGCCCAGGATCAGCCGTGAGCTCAGCTCGACCCCGGCAATCACGAACGGATCGTCCACGTCACCCTCCTTGCACCGCGGTGATGAGCTCGACGGACTGCCCCGGGCGCAGCGGATAGCTGGCCCATTCACTGCGGGGCACGACCTCGCCGTCGACGACGACCGCGCTGCCGCGGGTCGAGCCGGCGAGTTGCTCGATCATGGTGGCCAGGCTCGTGCCGTCGTCGAGATCGCGCGGGTCCCCGTTCACGTCGAGTCTCATGCCGACACCGCCTGGCTGAACCGCGCGGGCGCGAACGGCGCGAGCGCGCTGGCCAGCTCACTGGTCTCGATGAGCTCGGCGACCGCGTCCGCGGTGACCGGGGTCAGCAGGATGCCGTTGCGGAAATGGCCGGTGGCGTGGATCAGCCCGGGCAGGCCGGACGGGCCAATGATCGGTGCGTTGTCGGGGGAGCCGGGACGCAGCCCGGTGCACACCTCCTCGAGCACCGCCTCGGCGAGTTCGGGCAGCAGCGACTGGGCGTCGCGCAGCAGTTCGTAGACGGCACCGGCTCGTGGGGACAGCTCGAAGCCGACCTCGTCGCTGGAGGCACCGACGATGAGCTGCCCGTCCGCCCGTGGGACCAGGTAGATCGGTGTGCCCTTCACCGAACCCCGGACGACGCGGCGCAGCCTCGGCTGGCCGGGGAGCCGCAGCCGCAGCGTCTGGCCCTTCACCGGACGCACCGGTGCCACGCACTCGGGCGGCACCCCCCCGACCTGGGCCGACCAGGCACCGGCGGCGAGGACGACCGTATGGGCCGAAAGCAGCGTGCCGTCGTCGAGGCGGGTGCCCACCACCCGGTCTGCTACTACGTCGAGGACGGCGCCGGACCGTCGCCGGCTGACGCCGGTGCGCTCGGCGGCGGAGACAAGGGTGGCGTGCAGCAGCCGCGGGTCGACCTGGTGGTCGCCGCGTGCGAGCAGGCCGCCCGGCAGCCCGGCCGCGAGTGCCGGTTCGAGTTCACGCAGCTCGCGGCCGGTGAGCAGGGTCGCCTCGATACCCAGCGTGCGGCCGAAGGCGTGCAGATCGCGTAGCGCGCTCAGGTCGGCACCATCCCACGCGATCGCGACGGTCCCGCAGTCGCGAAAGCCCGTCGCCAGCCCCGTCAGCTCCGTGAGCTCGGCGCAGAATGCGGGGTAGCGGGCGAGCGAGTCGAGGTTCAGGCGCAGCAGCGGAGTCTCGGCATAGTGCAGTTCGGTGATCGGGGCGAGCATGCCCGCCGCGGTGTGCCATGCCCCTCGCTCCGGGGCCGGGTCGACGACGGTGACGGTGAGCCCACGTTGGGCGCAGCGCCAGGCCACGGCCGCGCCGATCACGCCCGCGCCGATCACGATCACGTCACTGGTGGTGCTGGTCATTGCTCCCTCGCGCCGGCATTACCCGGATCAGGTTCGACGGTCGGCTGCTGC
>JBDTXT010000004.1:0-21713 GCA_040006035.1 Pseudonocardiales bacterium
TGCACGACCGTGGTGCGGATGAAGTCGATCAGCTGCTCGGTGATCAGCTGCTGGCAGTCCCAGATCGAGTTGAAGACCTCGCCCACCGCGATCGGTGTCGTGGTGTGCTGGCGGATCAGCCGGAAGCCTTCCTGCAACTCCGCCGGCACCGGGTCCTCGAGCCAGTACAGCTGGTAGTCCTCGACGCTCTTGCCCAGCCGGCCGGCCTCGATCGGCGTCAGCCGGTGATGCACGTCGTGCAGCAGTTTTACGTCGAAGCCGTGCGCGTCACGGACGGCGGCGAACATCTCGGGCGCGAAGCGCAGGTATTTCTCGGTCGACCAGACTGCCTCCTCCGGCATTGCCCCCGCCGTGGCCGGCTCGTAGAAGTCCTTGTCCTTACTGACGCCGTAGACGGTGTCCAGGCCGGGGATTCCGCACTGCACCCGCACCGCGCGGTAGCCCTTCTCCAGATAGCGGGCCACCTCGTCGATCAGTTCGGGGATGCTGGCCGCGTTGGCATGGCCGTAGACGGTGGCGCCTTCGCGGGAACGCCCGCCCAGCAGTTCGTACAGCGGCAGACCGGCGACCTTGGCCTTGATGTCCCACAGCGCGGTGTCGATCGCGGCGATCGCCGTCATCGTCACCGGCCCGCGGCGCCAGTAAGCGCCTTTGTAGAGGTAGTGCCAGGTGTCCTCGATGCGGGCCGGATCGCGGCCCAGCAGTACCGGGCACAGGTGGTCCTCGAGGTAGCTGGCTACCGCGAGCTCGCGCCCGTTGAGGGTGGCGTCGCCGATCCCGGTGACCCCGTCGTCGGTGGTCAGCTTGAGCGTGACGAAGTTGCGGCCCGGGCAGCTGACGATGACCTTGGCGTCGACGATCTTCACGGCGCCACCCCCGCGAGGACCTCGGCGACGCGGCCGGCGATGTCGTCGCTCGCAGTGAGGTCGGAGCCGACCCCGACGGCGATTGCGCCGGCGGCGAGCCACAGTGGCACGTCGGCCAGTGCGATGCCGCCCGTCGGCACGATGGCGGCGCCCGGCAGCACCGCGAGCAGTGAACGCAGGTAGGCAGGGCCGCCGACATGCGCGGGGAACAGCTTCGCCGGCCCCTGTGCGGCGGCCGCGGCTATCTCAGCTGGTGTGAATCCGCCTTCGACGAAAGGCAATCCGAGCCGCTCCGCGATCAGACGCACACCGGGCGCGGGCAGCGGGCTGACGAGGAACTGGGCCCCCGCCTCGGCCGCCTGCTCGGCATCGGCCTGGGTGCGGAGCGTTCCGGCGCCGATCACCAGTTGCGGCCAGTCGGTGCGCGCGGCACGTACCGCCTCGACCCAGCCCGCCGTGGTGGCGGTGAACTCGATGGTGAGCAGCCCTGCCTGCACGCACCTGGCAGCCAGCTCCAGCGCCTCGTCCGCAGTGCTCACCCGGACGACCGGAACGATCCGGCTCGCGCGCAGCTGCTTGAGCAGATCCACTCAGTGACCTTCCTGGACCCAGGCGTGTTTGGGGTCGAAGAACGGGATCATGGTGCGGCCCTGGCCGGCCATCACCCACAGGTAGTACATCGAGTAGCCAGGGGCAGCGACCACCGGGTGGTAGCCGGTCTTGATGGCCGAGGCGTCGCCGTCGTGAACGATCGTCGTCTGGTCGCCGTCGGCCTCATAGCGAACCTGCACGCCGAAGCCGCCGGCAGGATTCATCTTGAACAGGTAGACCTCTTCGAGCGCTACCTCGGTCGGCGGGCGGTGATCGTCGTGCTTGTGCGGCGGATAGGACGACCAGAAACCCGGCGGGTTGACAGTCTCGCCCACCAACAACCGACCTGCTGCGTGCTCGGGGCCGAGCACCGTGCGAACGTTGCGGGCCCAGGTTTCCTCGCCGACGTCGGCGATGCGCTGGTCGTCCGGGCCGATCAGCCGGGCCGCCGGGGCGGCGTCATCCGCCAACCCGGCCGCGCAGATCGCCAGCTCGGCCGGACCGTCGACAGCGGTGATCACGAGGTGGGCGCCCGGTGGCGTGTAGACGGCATGGCCGGGTCCTTCGAACACCGACGATCGGCCACCGACACGGCCGAGTGTCTCGTCGTCGACCTGCACGTCGACGGTGCCGCTGAGCACCATGACGAGCATTTCCTCGTCGTCTCGGTGGAGCTCGGCCGACTCCCCGGCGTCCAAGTTTGCGACGTCGAGCTGAATGATGTCGGTGTCCTTACCCACCGAGAGCACTGACTGGATCACGCTTGTCCCTTCGATTGTTGGGTGGTCACGACGAGGTCGCCTCGTCCTTGAGCCGGGTGACGAGCTGCGTGGGGTTGACGAAACGCAGGGCGATCACCAGCAGCAGGAGCATGCTGCCGGTATAGACAACGGCCATCGCATCGACCTGCTGCGGCGCGCGGATGCCGGCACCGAGGACGGCGTTGTACAAGACGGTCACGAGGGTCTGGCTGTCCGGGCCGGCCGTCAGGAACGTCAGCTCGAACATCCCGACGGTGCGGACCAGCACCAGGATCGATGCGGCGAGGATGCCCGGGACGAGCAGCGGGCCGAGAATCCGGAAGAACACCGCGACCGTGCTCGCTCCGCACATCCGCGCTGCCGACTCGATCTTCTGGTCGATCTGCTCGATGAACGGTGTCATCGTCAGCACGACGAAGGGCACCGAAGGCACCAGATTCGCCAGGATGACGCCCGTGAGCGTCCCGCCCAACTGGAACTTGTACAGCACCGTCGCGAGCGGGATGCCATATGCGATAGGCGGAATCAGGATCGGCAATAGGAAAAGCAACATGACGAGCTTCTTGCCGGGGAAGGTGCGCCGGGCAAGCACATAGGACGCCGGCAGGCCGATCAGGACCGACACGACGACCACGATGATGGCGACCTGTGCCGTTGTCCCGAGGACGCTCGACAGGCCGAATTCGCGCCAGGCGCTGCCGTACCAACGGGTGGTGAAGCCCTCCGGCAGCCAGGTGCCGAACCATTGGGTGCTCACCGAGGTGACGACCACCGAGAAGATGACCCCGGCGAGCATGACGAAGAAGAAGGCCACCATCGTCCACACCAGCCAGGAGCCAGGGCTGCCCGCGATCCGGCGCCGCGGTTTGGGCGCGGCGCCCTCGCTGGGTGGCGCGGTGGACGGCGGCTTTACCAGGGTGGTACTCATCAGCCCTTGCCTCCAGTCGCGCCCTTGTACAGCGTCCCTCGCCAGAGCAACACCGCGGCGATGACGATGAGCATCGAGACCGTCATGATCACGGCGATGGTCGAGCCCATCGAATAGTCGAACTGCTCACGGGCCGCGTGGTAGGCCGCGATCGAGATCACCCGCGTCTCACCCGACGGATCGCCGACCAGGATCGCGGAGGGGAACACCGAGAACGCCAGCACGAACGACAGGCAGAACGTGATCGCCAGACCCGGTGCCAGCAGTGGCAGCGTGATGAAGCGGAAGCGCTCCCACCACCCCGCACCGAGCGTGGACGCGGCACTCTCCAGCGTCGGGTCGATGCCCGACAGGTAGGACATGGTGAGCAGGAACGCGAACGGGAACCCGGTGATGATCAGGGAGAACAACACGCCCCAGTAGTTGTGCACCAACTCGATCGGCTGGTCGACGATGTGCCAGGCCAGCAGTGTCTTGTTCAGCCAGCCCGACGGTGCGAGGAATTCCAGCAGGCCGTCGGCGGTGAGCACCGTGCCCAACGTGATGGGCACGACGAGCAGGGTGGTGAGGGTGCGCTTGCCCCGGAACGGGCGGCGCAGTTTAAAGGCCATCGGTACCGAGGCGGCCACGTTGATCAGCGCGGCCGGCAATCCCAATTCGAAGGTCGTCCACAGCGTGTTGCGCAGGTACGGGTCCTGGAAGAACTTCTGGTAGTTCGCGAATGGGCCGCCGCCCTGATCGGGGGTGAACGACAGCCCCAAACCGTACAGAAACGGGTAGAGGAACAGCACGACGATGAACACCAGGCCGGGCACGAGCAGTAGCAGCGTGCGGTCGATACCACGCTCGGCCAGCCGGTGTCGCAAGGCCGGCCGGGTCGGGGTGACGGGCGGCTTCTCGGCCAGGGCCGTCACGTCGCCGCCGGGTCCGGGGGCGGTGCCGAGTCCGGCGAGAACACGAGCACCCGATCCTGCGGGACGCTGAGCGTCACCGCGTCGCCCGGTGCCACGCGACCCTGGGTGCGGAAGTAGATCGGCTCACCCGAGCGCAGCGTGCCTTGCACGGACTGGTCCCGGCCGTGATACTCGACGATCTCGACCGTCACCTCAAGTCGGTTGGCGTCGGTGCCGCCGAGCACGAAGTCCTCAGGACGGATCGCGGCGATCCCACCGCCCGCGCCGACGTCCTCGCAATTGACGCCGGTGAGTTTGAAGCCGTCGGCACCGAGGACGACCAATGACTGGTTGCTCTCGATGACGTTGAGCTCGAACATGTTGCGGTAGCCCATGAATCCGGCGACGTAGCGATTGACCGGGTGGGCGTAGACCTCCTCCGGCGTCCCGATTTGCTGCACCGAACCGGAACGGAGCACGACCAGGCGATCGGCCAGCGACAACGCCTCCTCCTGGTCGTGGGTGACGTAGACCGTCGTGAGGCCGAGGGTCTGGTGCAGCCGGCGGATCTCGGTGCGCATCTCCAAGCGCAGCGTCGCGTCCAGATTGGACAGCGGTTCGTCCATGAGCACGACCGGCGGCTGCAGGGCCACCGCACGGGCAATGGCCACCCGCTGTTGCTGCCCACCGGACAGCTGACCCGGGAACTTGGCCGCGTGCTCGCCGAGCTGGACCAGGCTGATCGCCTCGTCGACGCGCTTGTTGCGCTCGGCCTTGGGCACGTTGTGCATGCGCAGGCCAAAGGCGATATTGCGGCGGACGGACATGTGGGGGAACAGGGCGTAGTTCTGGAACACCATCCCGAAATCGCGCTTCTCGGGCGGCAGGCCGTCGATGCGCTTGTCGTCGAGCCAGATGCTGCCGCCACTGAGCGGAAGCAGCCCGGCCAGGCAGTTCAGCGCTGTCGTCTTGCCGCACCCCGATGGGCCGAGCAGGGCCACAAACTCACCGCACTTGATCGTGAGGTCCAGGCCCTCGAGCGCCGTCTGGGCCCCGTAGCTCCGGCTGACCCCATCCAGCCGGAGCTCGGTGAACTGCTGAGCGCGAACCGTCATATCGTTCAGCCACCGCTGCCGATGAGCTTGTTCCACTTGTCGAAGGCGAAGACCTGCTTTTCGGCCGGCAGCGGCGTCTTCTTCTGGTACTTCTCGATCAACTGGTCATACTCCGGACGCCCGAACTTGGCGATCGTGGCCTGGCTCTTGGCCGGCGCCATGTCGATCGTGACGCCCTTGACCGCTGGCCCGGGGTAGAAGTAGCCGTCGTCGTAGGCGATCGCCTGTTCCTTCGGCTGCAGCATGAACTTGATGAGCGCCAGGTCAGCGGCCAACACGTCGGAAGACACGCCCTTGGGGATGGCTGCGTACTGCGCGTCGGTCACCCACGTCATCGGCTGCAGCACGCTGACCTTCACGTTGTTCGGGACGGTGCCGAGCACGCGGGGATTGATGTCCCAGCCCGTGGTGGAGGCCACCATATCGACCGAGCCCGCGGCGAGGTTCTTCATCGTCTCGCCGGTGCCGGTGCCGTATGAATGGGTGTACTTGCCGAGTTCCTTCAGATAGGCCCAGGTCTTGTCCCAGCCCTTGTCGGGGTCAGACGGATCCTTGTCGCCGAGCAGGTAGGGCAGGCCCATCAGGAACGTGCGGCCCGGACCGGAGTTGGCCGGATCCGCGTACTGGAAACGCTTCTTGTGCGCCTTGGCCCAGCTCAGCAGCTCAGCCGGAGACGTCGGCGGCGCGCTCACCTTGTTGGGGTTGTACTCGACCAGCGGACCGGACGGGTAGTAGACGACCGCGATGCCCTGGCCCTGCGCGAGATTCTGCATTGCCGCCGCGGGCGGCTGGTAATTCTCCATCAGGTTCGGAAAGCGGGAGTCGAAGTCAGGCAGCACCTTGACGAAGAGATTGTTCTTGATGCCGGCGGACAGACCGTCCGTGCCGGTCAGCACGAGGTTGGTCTGCACATTGCCACCGGCTTGTTCGGCCTGGATCTTGCCCGACATCGACGGGGCAGGCGCCGTCGTGTACGTGACGTCCTTGACCACGTCGGGATTGGCCTTGATGAAGTCTTGGATCATCCCCTTGGTCAGCTGCAGGTTGCCGGCGATGTCGAGGATGTTCAGCGTCACCGCGTGTTTGGGCTTGTCCGGCACTCCACTGGCCGCGACGCTCTTGGTTGATTTCTTGCTTGGCGCGCCACACCCCGCTAGGACGAGGGCGACGGCGGCCGCGCAAGCGACCAGGGCCGTGGTGGCACGCAGACGTGACATTGGGTCAGTCCCCTTTCGGTTGACGGACGCTCTTGGTGGCGTGGCCGTCGGAGGCGGCGCGCACCCGGGGCGGCGCCGTGGATGAGCGCACGATCAGCTGGGTGCCGAGCGTGCGTTGGGTGCCGCCGGTGTGACCGAGCGACTTCTTGTCGAGCCAGTCGAGCAGGAGTTCGACCGCGGCGCGGCCCGCTGACTCCTTGGGGATGAAGACGGTGGTGAGCGGCGGCGTGCACATCGCGGCGAACGCGATGTCGTCGAAGCCGATCACGCTCATCTCAGCGGGGACGGCTACGCCGCGATCAGCCAGCCGGTTGAGCACGCCCAGCGCGATGAGGTCATTGAACGCGAGCACCGCCGTCACGTCGGTGGCGAGCACCAGGTCGGCCGCCTGTTGACCCGCTTCGAACTTCGGCGCGAACGGACCCAGCTCGATGGCCTCGACCCCGGTAGTGCGGGACGACGCCCGAAGCCCTCTGCGCCGCTCCCGGTTGGACCACGACGTGGGCGGGCCGGACAGGTACGCGACCTTCTTGTGACCGAGCGCGGCCAGATGCTCGACCGCCTGGCGCATGCCGTCTGCACTGTCGATGAGCACGATCGGCACGCCGGACACCTTGCGGTTCAGGAACGTCAGGTCGGTCAGGTCGAGTACGCCGCGCAACTGCTTCTCAGACATGCGCGACGAGCACAGCACAATGCCATCGACCTGTTTGACCATCGCCTGGATCAGGCTGACCTCGAGTTCGGGGTCCTCATCGGTGTCGGCGAGGAACACCGCGTGATCGGCCAGCAGCGCTCGGGCTTGCGCGCCCTTGAGAATGGCGGGGAACAGCGGATTGCCCAGGTCGGGGACGATCAGGCCGATGTTCGCGGTCTTGCCGGTGATCAGTCCGCGGGCGGCCCGGTTCGGCCGGTAGCCCACCTGGTCGGCCACCCGCAGGACGCGCTCGCGCGTGGAGGTGCGCACCATCTCCGGGGTGGTGAATGCCCGTGACACGGTTGATGCCGACACGCACGCCTGGTGCGCGACATCGTGAATGGTCACCGACAACGTAGGGCCTCCTCACTGGTGCCATCCACACTGCAACCCATTGCAGGAATTTGTCAAGCGAGTGGAGTGAGTCGGCACGGACCCGACGGCGCTGTGCTCAGGGCTCGGTGGGCCGTGCTCAGGTCGCGATATCCCGCGGGGGCGGGCCGGTGGATTCGCGGACCACCAGCGATGACGGCAGCCGCTCCCGCCGGGCGAGCGCTCGGTCGACCAGCAACTGCCGAAGCATCGCACCGGCCCGCACTCCCAAGTCGTGCTTGGGGACGGTGACCGTCGTCAGGGCCGGTCCGAGGAATGCCGCCACCGGGATGTCGTCGAACCCGACAACTGATATCGCAGCAGGCACGTCCAGGCCGAGCTCACGTAACCGGGCCAGCGCGCCGAGTGCGACCAGGTCGTTGAAGGCGAGGACAGCCGTCACGTTGCGGTTGAGGAGTTCGGGCAGCACCACGTGGCCCGCGTGGCTCGTTGAGCCCGCGCCGACGATGACCACCCGCACGCCGCGTTCCTGCGCGGCAGCCTCGAGCCCCGCCCGGCGGCCGCGATCGGACCACGACGACGACGGTCCGGCGAGGTAGCCGATGTCGCGGTGCCCCAGTGCGGCCAGATGCTCGACGGCCTGGCGCATGCCCATCGCCGAGTCGATTCCCACGGTGCCGAAAGGCAATCCCTCGACTTCGCGGTTCGTGCACACCAGAGGAATTCCCCACCCGGCCACCACATCGAGGCTCTGCGTCGACATGCGCGGCGAGCAGAGCACGATGCCGTCGCAGCGCCCGGACAGTTCGCCGACCAGCCGCAGCTCCTCGTCGGGGTCCTCGTTGCAGTCCGCGATGAGCAGGCGGTGATCGCTGGCTGTCAGGTCGTGGGCCAGTCCCTTGAGCACGTCCGGGAAGAACGGGTTGGCCAGGTCGGGGACGACCACGCCGATCGTGCGCGTCACGCCGTGTCGGAAGTCGCGCGCAACGGTGTTCGGCCGATACCCGAGTTCGCGCGCGGCGGCGCGTACCCGGTCGACCAGGGCCTGGTCGGCCACCGCGCGACCGTTGAGGACGCGGGACACCGTCGCGATCGACGCCTGCGCCGATCGGGCGACGTCGAAGACGGTGGGGCGGCTGCGCGGGCTGTTCATCACTGGCGAGCGTAGGGGCCCGCGGCCTTCGTGCACCAACCCTTGACAGTCGGGCAAGGCGCGTGTTTACCCTAAGAATACGTTTTCTGAGTATCTGCGTCGAAGTAGCCGGGGAAAGCGGGGCAACTTCGGCGAAGCTCCTGAGCGACAGAAGGGCCCAACGGTGTCTGCATCTAGGAATCGGCTCGGCGTGGCCGCGCTCGTTCTGGCACTGGTCACCGTGCTTGCTCCGGCCTTGACGACGCCGGCCGCTGGCGTTGCGGCACCGCCTGCGGTCAATATTGACCCCCGCGACTATGGCGCCGGGACCATCCCCGAGCATTTTGTCGGCCTGAGTGTCGAGTGGTCGCTCATCGAGCGCTACATGTCACCGACGGCGCGCCCGGCCTTCATTGCGCTGCTGAAGAACCTCGGCACCGGCGTGCTGCGGATCGGTGGCTCGTCGCAGGACCTCATGCCATTCGACGCAGCCGCGCCCAATACCAACCAGGTGATCACCCCAGAGGACCTCAGCTACATCCGGGCCACCTTGGACGGGACCAACTCACCCGACGCGCCGACACCCGACTGGGGAGTGTCGCTGGGTACCGCGATGGCGCCGGTGAGCGCCACCCGCCCGTTCATCAGCCCGGACCACGCACGGGCCTTCGTCACCCAGGGCGTCGAGCCGGCGTTTTCCGGTGCGGCCCGGCGCGACGTCGTCGGGATCGGACTCGGCAATGAGCCGGACCTGACCTACGGCTCGTCGAACCTCGCTGGCTACCTAGCCGACCTGAGCACCTTCTCGGCGCCCGGAGTCACCGGCCCGTTCCCGATCATTGCACCGAACACAAGTGAGGACATCCTGCCCTGGCAGAGCATCGACGGCCGAACTGTGCCGACCCGATACTTCTGGAACTGGCCGCAGATCCTCGACACCGTCGCGCCTGAGATGAAGGCTCGGGCGGGTGCGTTCGCTCCGTACGCCAGTGACCACTTCTACCCGCTGGCGCGCACCTGCGTGAACAAACCGTACCGGTGCCCCACGACGACCACCCTGCTCTCCGACGAGCACATGAACACCCTGGACTACCAGGCGTATGTGCACGCCCAGGAGGCGGCACGGCACGGTCTTGGCTATCGACTCGACGAGACGAACACTGCCGCCGCTCGGGGCGCTGACGGCGTGAGCAACGTCGCCGCGAGCGCGACGTACGCACTTGACTTCATGTTCCACAACGCCTGCCCGCAGCCCCCCAACTCCCCCGGTGCCAACAGCGGGTGCACCACAGGTGCGATCGGGTTGAACTTCCACAATGCCGAGGTGCGCGCCTTCTTCTATCCCGAGGAGGGCAATGCGTATTACAACGCGATCACCTACGACCCCACGGCGGCGTTCGGCGCGCCGACAGCGGCGCCGCTGTACTACGCGATGCTGTTATTCAGCAAGTTCGCGCAGGGCAGCACCGGCCTGCGACCTGTCGCGGTATCCACGTCCACCCCATCCGCGGTCAAGGCGTGGCGGGTGCAAGGGACCGGCGGTACTCGCAGGTTGTTCCTGATCAACAAGGGCGACCAGCAGACCACCGTGTCGGTGGGCGTGCCGGCCTCGAATGCGCTCGTGGACCGGATGACCCCGTACGACCCCACCGGCAGCGGCCAGACCCTGGCCGCGACCCAGGTCCGCATCGACGGTCGCCAGGTCGCCGCCGACGGCAGTTGGCCGGGCTTCGCGCCTCAGCAGGTTCAGGTCAAGTCCCACACCATGCCGATCACCCTCGCCCCCGGCGAGGCCGCCGTCATCACGATCGAGACCGACTAGCGGCTATCCCGATGTTCCCAGGTACCCAAGGAGTCAGTACATGAGTTCTCATCGCACCGGCCTGAGCCAACTGCCGAAGATCCTCGCCGTCCTGACCCTGACCGGGGGGCTGACAGTTGGCGCCATCTCCACAGCAGGCCCCGCCACCGCGGCCGGGACGACGGCCATCACCCTGACCGCGACGAACGACCCCACCAACGCGCAGATCAGCGGTAACAACCAAGGATTTTCCGTCGAGTCCGCGGACTTCGCGCACGGCTACCTGACTATGGCGCGCATGTCCCAGCGGCTGCAGACCCTCGGTGAGCACGGCGTGATCCGAATCGGCGGCTACTCGATGGACCTGGTGTGGCCGACGTTCGGCGCGTACCGTAACGCGCCGGCTCCGGCGCAGGCGATCGGCGGGGTCGTCGACCAGCGCGATCTCGACCAGCTCAAGAGGCTCACCGACGACTCGGGCTGGCAGGTCACCCTTGCCGTCCCACTGAAGGCCGTCATCGATCAGGCCAAGCTCAAGGATCCGAATAAGGATCCCGCGCCGCCGGTGACGATGGCCCAAGCGGTGGCCGAGGTGAAGGCTGCCCACAAGACCCTCGGTGACGATCTGCTCGCGGTCGAGGTCGGCAACGAGTTCGACAACGTCACCACGCTGACGTCGGCGGAGTACTACGCGACGCTCAAGCAGTATCAAGCCGCCATCACCGCGGCCGTGCCGGACGTCCACATCAAGATGGTGGGTCCGTCGGCCAACACGTCATCGACGAACAACTTCCTGAATGATTTCGTGACGGCCGTCGCGAGTGACACCACGACCACACCGAGCCAGACCCTTGAGGAACTGTCCTCGCACTTCTACCCGGGCAGTCACTGCGGGACCTCGACGCTGAAGCTTGCGACCCTGACGTCGGATGTCACGTACCTCAAGACGCGGGCCAAGCTGCAGGGCGTGGTGGACGTCGGCGCGCGTCTGGACAACAAGGTTCCCTCGGTGATGAATGAGTCCAACAGCGCTTCGTGCAGCGGCCAGCCGGGTGTGAGTAACGCCTACGCCAGCTCGCTGTGGTCGCTGGACTATCTGTTGCAGGCGGCGCAGACCGGCATCAGCCGCGTCCAGTTCCACACCAACACCGCGGCGATCTGTGGGGACTTCAAGGCCCGTACGTCGCCGGATTACCCGATCTCCTACCGCTACTACGGCGCGTTCTGTGCTGCGGACCAGGCGGCGTTCGACGCCAACGAACTCTCGGCCTCGCCGTTGTACTACGGGATCTGGGCCTTCCGCCAGATTCCCCAGGGCACGTTCGCGGACCTGAACCTCGCCGACACCGACCTGAGCAAGCTTCGCGCGTACGCCGTCCAGGGCCGCAATGGGAAGTTCTATGTGGTCCTGGTGAACGTCCAGGACCCGTCCATTGCAGAGAGCACCGATGACGCCGTGACGCTGAACCTGCCGTCCGCCTACTCGAAGGGCAGGGCCGTGACGCTGCAGAGTTCGGCAGCGGGGGGGCTGGGCTCACTGGACGCCTCGGCCATCACACTCGGTGGGCGCACTGTCACGCCGGCTGGAGTTCCGGCGGGTACCTCGATGCCCTCGACGGTAGAGGTCAGCGGGACGTCGTCCACCGTCACCGTGGCCGCGGGGACCGCGCAGATCATCACGTTCTCGCATTGATCCCCGTTGCGCGACTGGTGGTTCTGACGTGAGAGTCCGTTCCTGGTGGGGTCTGACCTGTTCGGCCGTGCTGCTCGCGGGGGTGTTTGCCGCCCCCGCGACGGCCGCGGTGCCGCAGGTCTCGACAGCCACGGTGGTGCCGTCAACACATCCGTGGCTCGGCTTCGTCGGACGCTGGGAGCGGCTCTACGCGGGTGACGAGGCGGCCACGGTCAACTCGGGCTCCCAGGTGCGACTGCGGTTCACCGGCCCGCAACTCACGGGGCTGTTCGACGTGTCGACGGTCCTGGTGCCACCGCAATTGTGGGTGACCGTGGACGGCGGACCCGAGACTCTGGTCAGTGTCGACCGTCCGGAGATTCCCCTTGCGCCAGCTGGGCTTCGTGCGGGCCTGCACACCATGCGCATCGACGTGAAGGATACCGATCAGGTCACCAATCGCTGGTTGCCGCCGTTGGGTGACGCGGTCATCATGAAGGGCTTCCGTCTCGCTGTCGGTGGGCACCTGCAGCCACCGCCGCGACCGGCTTCGGTACGGATGGCGTTCTACGGCGACTCGATCACCGAAGGCATCCGCGCGCTCGGCGATCCGCTGACGCCGGACGGTGCCGACGGCACCCGTACCTACGCGAGTGTCACCGCGCGGGCGCTGCACGCTGACATGCAGCAGGTGGGCTTCGGCAAGCAGGGCGTCATGCGTACGGGCGTTGGCAACGTGCCGACGGCGCCGGAGTCATTCCCTTACAACTTCGCCGGATCCGTCGCCGACCCCTTGTTTGACCCGGACATCGTCGTGCTGTTGCAGGGCTCCAACGACAGCGTCCCGACTGATGCCGAGTTCGCGCCGGCGTACCTGAGCTATCTGCGCCAGGTGCGAGCGGCCGCTCCGCAGGCCTGGATTTTCGCGATGGAGCCGCTCATCGGTCGGCATGTCGCGGTGATCGAGTCCGACGTCGCGCAGTTGGCTGATCCGCGCATGGTGTTCGTCAATACCGACGGCTGGCTCGATCGGCACAACACCGCCGATTACACCGACACCGTGCATCCAACCGTGGCCGGGCATCTGAAAGTTGCGTCACATCTACTTCCGATCATCAGCTCGGTGACCGGGTTGCCGGTGCTGTCCTCGCCCGTGCGTGTTGCTGTTGCGCCGATTGCGGTGGTGGCTGGACAGCGGGTTTGTGTCGATGCTGCCGTCGACATCTCGCAGGTGCTGCCATCTACTCGGCCCGCGCGGGGATCGGTGCTCGTTAGTTCTCCCGACGGCTTCTCGGTTTCGCCGGCCCGTCTGCGGTACGTGGTTGGCCGCGATGGTGCGACGGCGGTGCACTTTCGGCTGTGCGGCACCCTGCCCGCTGGGGTCAGCAGTGTCACGGGGGATATCCGGGTGCTGGTGGACGACGCGGCCGAGGTGCTACCGGTGCCGCTGGTCATCACTGCCGGCTGACCGGTCCAGCTAGGCGTCGTTGTCCTCCGACTTGTGGGCCGCCTCGTCCGGTGGCGGGCGCACCGGCGGACTGAACGTGACGTCGATGTCCTGGAAGCCCTTCGCTCGTTGCGCGCGCGCCTGGTCGGCGTAGGAGGCCTGATCGGCCGTGGTGAGCTCGACGTTGTCGGTGAACGGCGTCAGCAAGGCTCGCGGATAGAGATGCAGCGCCCGGACGGCGTTGAACTCGGCGGCCATGACGATCACGAATGCTTCGAGGTAGAGCCAGGCGATGAGGCCGAGGACGAGGGCGAAGACGCTGTTGATCGCGGAGGCGTTCTTGACGACATGGCCGACGTAGGCGGTGCCGAAGAACTGCAGAACCTGCCAAACGGCCGCCGCCGCGACCGCGCCCGGCAGCTGTTGCCGCACGGTGACGTCCTTCGCGGTGGCCAGCTTGAAACCGAGCGTGAACACCGCTGCATTCACCACGAATGACATGACGATAAGCAGGACCTTGACGCCGCCGGCGAGGTTGGCGCCGTACGCCCCGGCGGCGGCCCCCAGCGCGGACAGCACCGTGGTGAGGCCGAACGCGACTGCGGCCATGAGGAGCAGAAGCAGGCTGCGGCCGCGGCTCTTGATCGGGTTTGGGCGCGAGTTCCGCGGCACCCGCCACACGGTGTTCATCGCGTTCTGGATCGCCTGCGCTGCCCCCAAGCCGCCGTAGATGGTGCCCAGTATCCCGACCGTCAGGCCGACCCCGCTGCCCGAGACGCCCCGAGGATCGCTCAGTTGGGCGCCGACGACGGGGAACTGGCCCAGGGCCGAATTCAGCACGTCATGTTGCAGGCCAGGATTCCCCGCTAACGCGAAATTGAGGATCGTCGACATGAGAAGGAGCAGCGGAAACAGCGAGAGAAACGCGTAGTAGGTGATGAGCGCGGCCAGGTAGTTGCCCTGGTCGTCGGCGAACTTGTACATGACCGCAATCGGCAGCCCCGCCTGGGGATGCTTGCGCTGGAATCGGTCCAGGCGCTCCACGACGGTCATCCGCATTACCCAAGTGTGCGGTGCCGCGTCGAGGTGACAGCTTCTGCCGTTGCATTTTCTTGCCGGGTTAGATCGAATATCCGTGGGGTAGACAGGGACCAGGTCAAAGAGTGGCCACGCAAGGGCGCACCACCTGGAGTGGCCCATGTCGCACGTGCAAAGCGCCTCCGTCGGCCAGTGCTGGGCCGGATTCGGGCTGACGGTAACCGTCACAAAGTGCGACACATCGCGCGCGAATCTGCGCCTGGCTGGCGAGCTCGACGCGGCCAGTGCACCGCTGGTGGGTGCCTGCCTCGAATACCACCTTGAGATGGGACGTCAGTTCGTCCGCGCCGATCTGTCCGGGCTCGCGTTCATCGACACATCCGGGCTGGAAACATTGCACGAAGCGCATCAAGCCTTCCTGCAGCGGGCCGGCACGCTCATCCTGACCGGACTCAACGCGCGCTCACGGCGGCTGGTGCACATCGTCGGTCTCGATTCCGTCCTGCTGATCGCCGCCGAGACCGCCCAGGTCGCGGTCCCCGTCGCGTAGCCGCCCCTGGGGCTGAGCATGCCCGGTCGATCACCCGGGCTTACGGGGCATCGACGGTTCCACCGTCTCGGCCTCAGGTGCGCGGTCGATGGTGCGCCAGGACGGGAACACGAAGGGCGCGAGCGTGGTGATCAGCATTGCCGCGGCCATCACGAGCAGCGTGGCACGCAGTCCGATCGCGGCGGTGAGCCCGCCTCCGAGTAACGACCCGAACGGGATGCCGATCCACGCACTGGCCTTGATCGTGCCGAGCACGCGGGTCTGCATCGCAGCCGGAATTCGTTCGTAGAGGACCGCGCCGATGATCGGGTTCAGCATCCCGCCCGCAACCCCGGCGAGAACCATGACGACGACCACCGGGGCAAGCGTGTTCGCGAAGGCGAGCGCGGCAAAGGGTGGCGAGGCGCCGAGGAGGTAGCCGAGCGAGTACGTGGTCCAGCGCGGCAGGCGAGACCCGAGCCACGCACCGAGCAGGACGCCGGCCAAGGCCCCGATCCCCATCGCGCCGCCGATGAAGCCGAGCGCTGCCGGGTCGTCCAGCCGCGAGCGGACCCAAACTGGGAGCAGTACCGACGTCAGTGCCTGGTCGAACAGGTTGCTGGTGGCGATCATGGTGACAAGGCCGAGCAGCAGGCGGTTGCCACCCAGGAAACGCAGCCCCTCGCCGAGCTGGCCACCATACCCGCGCACGGTCAGCGGCGCGCCGGGAACTGTCTCCGGTGCCGCTTCGGCCGGGACGAACAGGGCGATCATCGCCGCGGCTACGGCGAAGCTGATCGCATCGACCAGCACGACGGTCGGCGCGCTCGTCGCGCCGATGAGCAAGCCGGCGAGCGGCATTCCGATCAGCAGGCCGGTTCGGTTGGCCGCGGAGTACAACCCCGCGGCTCGCTCCAGGTCCAAACCGCCCAGCCGCGCGGTGCCGGGAACCAGCGGGCTGGTGGCAGCATCGGACAGACCGCGGACAGCTCCGGCCACGGCCACCAGGCCGACCAGAACACCCAGGCTCAGCATGTCCATCGCGTGCAGTGCCGGGATCGCGCCCACAGCCAGGGCTGCGGTGGAGTTGCCGACGACACAGATGTGCCGCAGCCCGACCCGGTCGGCCAGCGGGCCGCCGGTGGCTTGCAGGAGCACGTACGGGGCCATCTCCGCGAAGCCGACCAGGCCAGTCTGGGCGGCGCTGCCGGTGCTTATCAGCACCAGCCACGGGATGGCCAGCGCCGACATCGCGGTGCCGATCTGCGAGATCAGGTACGCGCTGACCAGGCCGTACATAGGTGCTCGCCGCCGGGTGGACGGAATCGCGTCGGTAGCGGTCATGGCAGCGGCCGGCCCGGGTCATCAGGCAGAACCTGGAACTGGAAGACGGCGCGTGTGGTGTTCGGACGCGGGTCGGGGTCGCCCGGCTCGCGGCGGTACCGCAGCACCATTTCGTGGACGGCGGCCGCGAGCTCACGTGCCTCGTCGACGCTCAGCCGGATCGGCCAGACGTTCATCTGCCACGGCATCTTGGTCAGTTCGTCGCGGTGCGCCGCCAGGCTGTTCACGTAGTCGACCGTTCGCCGGTGGGCCTCATCGGCCAGCAGCCGGAGGAACTGCTCGGCGTCCTCGACGGTGTCGGCGTCGCCGGGATCCTCGGGCATCCGGAAGGTGAACGACGTCTCGCGATGCAGGGCGCGCCACCACCGGTCGCGGCCGGTGCCGCGCTCGGTGTCCTCGACGATGAACCCGTGCTCGGCCAGCACCCGCAGGTGATAGCTGGCCACCCCGCTGGACTGCTCGATGCGCTCACCCAGGCTGGTCGCCGTGGCCGGGCCGTCGTCCTGCAGCAGCTGCAACAACCTGATCCGCAGCGGATGGACGAGGCCGCGCAGCCTCTTCGGCGTGAGCATCGCGTCCTGCTCGGGGTCGAACCACTTCGGCAGATCTATCACGCGTCCACGCTAAACTGCAAACTTAATTTTGCAAAGAGTTTCTTGCGGTCAAGACGCTGTCGAAGGGTTACCGGGGGAAGCGAAGGGTCAGGATCTGGAACGGCCGCAGTCCCACCGCCACCCCAGTCCCATCGACAGACACGTCCGGTTCATCGCGATGGCGCTCGAGCAGGTCGACCGGGTAGGGCTCGCCGTGCTCGAAGTCGGTACCGATCCGGGCGGTGGCCCGCGCGCCTCGGGCCTCGTAAAACCGCACCACCACGTCACCGGACTCGTCGTCGGCCAGCTTCACCGACTCGACGAGCACCCCGTCGTGGTCGACGGTGACCAGCGGCGCTACGGCGCCGGCGGAACCGCTGACCTCTCGCAGCGGCAGGTTGATCGCGTACCCCGCGCGCGCGGCATCGAGAATGCCCGCCCCCGGTACCAGCGCGTAACGCAGCCGATGCACGCCTTGGTCAGCCACCGGATCGGGCGAGCGCGGGGCGCGCAGCAATGACAGCCGCACCATGGTCGTCGTGCCGCCACCGGCGCGCTCACGCCGGATGACATCGTGCCCGTACGTCGAGTCGTTCACCACCGCCACGCCGTAGCCCGGCTCGCCGACGTGCACCCACCGGTGCGCGCAGATCTCGAACTTGGCCGCATCCCAGCTGGTGTTGCTGTGCGTCGGGCGGTAGACGTGCCCGAACTGGATCTCGGCCGCCGAGCGCTCGGTCGTCACGTCCAGGTCGAAGCCGGTCTTGAGCAGCTTCTCCGCCTCGTGCCAGTCGATCTCGGTATCGACGTCGACGCGCTTGTCGCCCACAGGCAGCGTGATCGTCTGGGTGATCGTCGAGTCGCCGAAGTGCCGCACCACCCGCACCCCGCCGTCGGCCGCCTGGACCGACGAGGCATCGACGAGGTCGGTCGACGTGTTGCGGTAGTACTTGTCGATGTCCCACGCGTCGAACAGGACGGGTGTGTCCGGGTGCAGTTGCAGCAGGTTGCCGACGCTGCCCGGGGCGAGAACCTCTCGCGCCGCGGCCAGATCCAGGACGGAGGTGATCAGCCCGCGGTCATCGATCCGCACCCGCAGCAGATCGTTCTCGAGCAGCCAGCCGCCGCGATCGGGTACCGGTGCGACGAGCGACGGCACGGGCACGGCGGCAGCGCCCAGCGCCGCGACACCGTCGCGCGCATGGGGTGCCGCGTTGAAGACAAGCTGCCCGGAGCCCGTACCCGCCAGCGCCCGCTGCGCGGCGGCGATCAGATCGTGCAGCTCACCGGCCACGGCGGCGTAGTTGGCCACTGCCTCGCGGTGCACCCAGTTTATCGAGGACCCGGGCAGGATGTCGTGGAACTGTTGCATCAACACCAGCTTCCAGATCCGGTCCAGCGCCGCATACGGGTAGTCGGCACCGGTGCGCACCGTGGCGGTGGCGCACCACAGCTCGGCCTCCCGCAGCAGGTGCTCACTGCGCCGGTTGCCCTGCTTGGTCTTCGCCTGCGAGGTGTAGGTACCTCGGTGCATCTCGAGGTAGAGTTCGCCCACCCACACCGGCGCGTCGGGGTACTCGGCCGTGGCCCGGGTGAAGAAGTCCGCGGGTGACTCGATCTGCACCGTCGGCGAGCCGTCCAGGTCGCGCAACCGCGCGGCCCTGGCCAGCATCTCGCGGGTCGGGCCGCCGCCGCCGTCGCCCCATCCGAACGGCAGCAGGGACGAGCCGGCCGCGCCCTTGTCCGAGAAGTTCCGCGCCGCGTGCGCGACCTCGGCCCCGGAGACCTCGGAGCCGTAGGTGTCCGCAGGTGGGAAGTGGGTGAAGATCCGCGTGCCATCCAAGCCTTCCCACTGGAACGAGTGGTGCGGGAAGCGGTTGGTCTTGTTCCACGAGATCTTCTGGGTCAGGAACCAGGTCGAGTTCGACAGCGCGATCAGTTGCGGCAAGGCGGCCGTGTAGCCGAATGAGTCTGGCAGCCACACCTCGTTGGTCTCGATGCCGAACTCGTCGAGGAAGAAGCGCTTGCCGTGGCTGAACTGCCGGGCCAACGCCTCGCCGCCGGGCATGTTCGTGTCGGACTCCACCCACATCCCGCCGACCGGGATGAACCGCCCCTCGCTTACGCGTTCTGCCACCTTCGCGTATACCTCGGGGCGATGCTCCTTCAGCCAGGCGAACTGCTGCGCCGAGGACATCGCGTAGATCAACTCAGGATGATCAGCCATGAGCGACGTGACATTCGACGTCGTCCGGGCCACCTTGCGCACCGCCTCGCGTACCGGCCACAGCCAGGCGGAGTCGATGTGCGCATGCCCCACCGCGCTGATCCGGTGCGCGCTCGCCCGGGCCGGCGCGGCCAGCACGCCGGCTAGTTCGGCCCGCGCCGCAACCGCGGTATCGGCGATGGCAGCCACGTCCAGCCGGTCGAGGGCACGCTCGACGGCACGCAGGATCTGCCATCGTCGCGCGTCGCTTAGGTCGAGTTCGGCCTCGAGCTGGCCCAGCACCTCGAGATCCTGCTGCAGCTCCCACACCTCGGTCTCGAACGCCGCGAGATCGGCGCGCACGATCCGATACATCGGCTCGTCTCCCGACGTCTCCGGATCGCCTAGCGCGGACGGCCGGAAGTCGAACCCGCCGCCGCCGAGCAGCAGCGGGTTCGAGGCGGCCTCGACGTACAGCTCGACCGGCTCGCCGCCCGCGGCCGGTCCGCCGACGCGTACCCATTGGCTGCGCGGGTTGAGTCCCTTGACCGGTTCGCCCGCCGGGTCGTAGACGAGCCCCTCGACGTGGAACCCCGTTCGCAGCACGTCGAATCCGAGATCGAGGACGGCCTCGACGGTGCGCCCGGCCCAGGCATGCGGGACGGTGCCGCGCAATCGGAACCAGGTGGTACCCCACGGTGGCCCCCACCGGTCGCCGACGGCCGCCGGTGCGTATTGGGCCGCCAACCCGTCGGCCACCGGCACCGGCTCCCCGGCCACGCTCCAGCTGGCCAACTCGAGTGGCGTCCGGTCGGAGTACACGGCGTCGCCGATCCGCTGGAGCGTGCGGGCCAGGCGCCCCTCGATCAGGCCGTGGTCGTCGTGCACGTCAGCAGTCTCCTTCAGGCAACTATGGAAAGTACGGTGCGGTCATCGAGCTCGATCAGGTGCGGGCCGTCATGGCCTGCGTACGAAGCGCGCTCGCCTTGCACCGGGGTTCGCCGGCCGTGGGGGCAGACGAGATTCGCGCCGTCGGCATCGATCGCGACCAACTCGTCACCGACGCGCAACAACAACGGCTCGCCGTAGCCCGCGCTGATCGCCGTCCGCCCCGCGGCCAACCCGCCCAGCACGTCGCCGTCGGCGCAGGCCACCCAGGTGGTTGGCGTTCCCGGCGCGGCGTCGGTGCTGGGCCTGTGCCAGTCGCTGCCGCCCACCGGCGTCGGGTACCCAGCCGCCAGCCACCAGGCCAGCGGGCCGCCGTCGCGCCGGTCGAACCAGGACGAGTGCCAGACCTCGGCCAGCGCGGGTGGATCCGGCAACGCATGCCGCCATGCGCAGTCGCCACGCGACGGGTGGTTGATCGACATCAGTCCGCCGCGCTGTGCGACCTCGGCCACCCAGTGGGCCGCGGGCTGGCGGAAGTCGATCCAGCCGATGTCACCGAACGCGTTCGCGTGCCCGTCGGCGGTGGTGACCTCCTGCCCGGGCAGCAAGGCGAGCCCATAGCGTGCAGCGGCCGCCGGCAGGAACTCGTGGTGGCTCACCGTGTTGTGGTCGGTGATGGCCAGGAAGTCCAGCCCGTTACCCACGGCCACTGCGGCGAGCTCATCGATGCTCAGCACCCCGTCGGAGTGCAGCGTGTGCGCGTGCAGGTCGCCAGCCAGCCAGCTCAGCCCGTCGGCGCTGGGCAGCGAGCGGCGAGGCCGCGGCGGCGGTGCGGCGGCGGCGGCGGGCGGCGGGATCTCGACGGCCCCAGCCGTCACCTCCACCACGTAATCGACCCCGGCCGAGACCAGCCGGTGCAGCCCGAGGACGACCTGCCACCTGCCGGCCGGCACGCCCCGGTTCAGGTAGCCGGGGGTGGCCGACGCCGGCCCGATCAACACCTGGTCGCGAGCGCCGCCAGACCAGCCGCGCCATCCCGTCGGGTCGATCAGGCCGAGATCCAGCACGCCGCTGGCCCGGTCGTAGGACAGCTCGATGCGCACGCCGGTGCAGCCGGGCGTGACCTCGAAGTCCAGGTAGTGCCACACCGAGTCGGCCCGGTCCTGCGGCGTCCACCGCCCGCGGATCGCGCGCAGCGGGGTCACGAACCGATCAGCTCACCGTCATCGCCGCGGTAGAGCAGCGCCCGTCGCGGCGCGGGCATGAGCCAGACCGTGCTGCCCAGTTCGGGCTCGTCCGCTTCAGGCACCACCGCGCGCAGCGAGTGCTCGCCCACATCCACGGCGACCAGCACGTTGACGCCGAGGTTCTCGACCGCGGCCACCGTGCCCTGCACGACGTCTTTGGAATCCGGCGCATTCGCCGTGCACCGAAGGTATTCCGGACGCAGCCCGTAAACGATCTTGTCGCCCTCAGCCACCGTAAACCCGTCCGGCACCGGCAGGGCGAAGCCGCCGAGGTCGAGCTGCCCATTCACCACCTGGGCGTCGATCAGGTTCATCGGCGTCGCGCCGATGAAGTTCGCCACAAATGTGCTGGCCGGTCGCTGGAACACCTCGCGCGGCGTGCCGATCTGGCGGATCCGCCCGGACTCCATGACCG
>JBDTXT010000005.1:0-21675 GCA_040006035.1 Pseudonocardiales bacterium
CCCCCAACGGGATTCGAACCCGTGCTACCGCCTTGAAAGGGCGGCGTCCTGGGCCTCTAGACGATGAGGGCAAGAACCGCATCATGCTATTCCCGCTGGTGGACCTGCCCAGCATAGGGGACGAGCGTTGCTTGCGAGAAAAGGGGCGCTGGCAGCCCGCTGGCAAGGGTTGATCAGTAATGGTTTTGTCCCATATGGTAAGCCCTGCCCGCGCCCGGGACGGAATGGCAACACTCCGCCACGGGCGCGAGACCATTGGGCCAGCCGAGCCGATCGGCTGCCCGCACACTTCGTCCGCCCGAGGAGGCTCGTGTCTTTCTTCGACGATGCCCTCGCCGACGACGGGCGCGCGGACGAGTGGGCTCTGACCCAACGCATCCCGCGGATCAACCCGGCCAACGAGCAGCTGACTGAGCGGATCCCGATCATCGCGGCGCCGGCCGAGCCCGCCCCACCGGGCCGGCACCACCGCCGGGCCGAGGCAGCAGAGCACGCCCGCGGGCACGCCGCCGCCGGCCCGACTCGCCCGGGCAAGGAATCGAGCCGGAGCCGCCGCCGCGGCAAGTCGATGGCGTGGCGAGTCAGCACCGCGGCCACCAGCTTCACCCTGCTGCTCGTCCTGGCCGCCGGCGCGGCCGCGGCCTATGAGTACCGCAAGCTCAACAGCCAGATCACCCGCAAGGCGGTGCTGGTCACCAACGACCCCAACATCCGCAACCCGGCCCGGCAGCAGCACGCCGAGAACTTTCTCGTCATCGGCTCGGACACCCGCGCAGGCGCCGACGCCAAGTACGGCAACGCTTCGGGCGCACGCTCAGACACCACGATGCTCGTGCATCTCTCACCAGACCGGGCCAAGGCGACGATCATCAGCATCCCGCGCGACGCGTGGGTCACCATCCCGACCTGCACCGCCACCGACGGCAGCGCGGTCCAGGAGCACTCGGAGATGTTCAACTCCGCGTTCTCCATCGGCGGGCCGAAATGCACGATCAAGACCGTCCAGAAACTCACCGGGATTGTCGTCACGCATTTCGTCGAGATCGACTTCAGCGGCTTCGCCTCGATGGTCAACGCGCTGGGATCGGTCAGCGTGTGCAGCCCCGAGAGCGTGAACGATCCGTTCAGCGGCCTGCACCTGCACCCAGGCCAGAACCCCCTCGACGGCGAGCAAGCACTTGCCTACGTCCGGGCCCGCGAAACCCTCGGCGACGGCTCGGACCTAGGCCGCATCAAGCGCCAACAACTCTTCCTCGGCTCGGTCCTCCGGCAGGCGACGAAGGGTTCGATCCTCAGCAATCCGAGCAAGCTCACCAAGTTCCTCAACGCGGCGACGAAAGCGATCACCGTCGACACGGCCACCTCGTTCAGCGACCTGCGCACCCTGGCCACTTCGCTGCAGGGTCTGGACCCTGGCCGCGTCCTCTTCTACACCGCCCCGATCGCGAATCAGAACTACACCCCACCGGGCACCTCGATGACCGGCCGGGTCCTGCTCGACGACGTACAGGGCCGGGCGCTGTACGACTCGGTCATCAACGACAAGAAGCCGGTCTGGGTCAAGAAGGTCCACGGCAAGACGCGGGTCGTGCCGAGCAAGCCGGCCGTTACCGCCGCAGCCACCCCGTCGCCAGTGCCAACCACCGGCGCGCCGACGACGCCGAAGTCGACGCCGCCGAGCTCGAGCATCAACGCGGCTCAGAACGTCTGCACACGCTGAGTTCAGCTGGGTGGGCGCATCCCCAGCAGCCGCACCCCGTTCTCGTCGCGCAACACCGCCGTGATCCAGCCGCCGCCACGGCCGTGCGCGCACAGCTCGTCGAATGCCGCGCGCAGTTCGACCGGCTCGAAGTGCCGGTGCTCCCAGTTTATCCGCGCGTCGTGCCCGGCAACGGCGAGTTCGAGCACCGAGCCTGATTCGGCCAGCTCATCGCGGGTCGCGACCAGCCTGGCGATGACGTCGTCGAGCGCGGTGATCAGCGGCGGGTTGCCGTCGCAGAAGGTGGCGACCAGCTCTGGACGGGTGCGGGCCACCCGCGAGCCGTCCAGGTAGGAGCCGGCCGCAAGCGAGAGTCCCAGCGGTCCGCCGGCCAGACCGGTCAGGGCGAGTGCCTCGGCCAGTACATGCGGCAGCCCGATCACGCGCGCCACAGCCTCGTCCTGCTCGGCCGCGGTCGTGGGCACCGGCTTAGCACCTAGATCGCACACCAGCTCGGCCAATCGCAGCCAGGCCCGCAGGTCGGTGTCGGGCTCGACCGTCAGCGTCCACGGCGCGTCGCGGAACAGCAGCGGGTCGGATGCTCCCCAGCCGCTGTCCTCGGTGCCGGCCAGCGGATGCCCGCCGACGAACATCGCCTTCGGCGCCAACTCGTGCACGGCGGCCAGCACCGGCGCCTTGAGCGTCCCGACGTCGGTGAGCAGCGCGCCGGTCTTCAGGTGCGGCGCCAACGAGCGCACCGCATCCGGGACCTGCGGCAGCGGCATGGCCAAAATTACCAAGTCGGCGCCCCGCACGGCGGCGGCGTCGGTGCGGGTGACCGGGAATCCGGACGCGCTGGCCGCGGCGGCCGTGCGCACGTCCACGTCATAGCCGACCACGTCCAGGCCGCTGTGCCGGATCGCGTGCATGAGCGAGCCGCCGATGTGCCCCAGCCCGAGGATGGCGACGCGCTCGAAGTTCGCGGTCACGGCGTGCCACAGCGGGATGAACTCACTGATCGACGGTAGCGCCCGCGTGACAGATACCTTCCCGCGAGTGGGCCAGACGTGCCAGGATCGACACCGCGTAGGGGCGGCATTCGCACGGGAGAGGTGGTGGGGTAAGTGGCACAGCGCGGTTTCGCGGTGGCGGCTTTTCGCGACGCCGAGTCGTGGCAGGTGGAGGCCTTGCCCCCCGCCATGCTCGGCGATCTCGGGGTGTTGCTGCAGGCGTTGCGCTCACAGCCGCCCGAGGGCGGCCCGTTCGTCATCGCGACCGTCGACGACGAGTTCTTCCTGATCGCCCGCCAGGACGGTCCGCGCATCTCGCTGCTGCTGTCGGACATGACAGCGTCGGTCGAATACCCCCTCGCGGCGCAGGTGCTGGCCCGCCTCGGCGAGGACCCGCCCGATGACGATGAGCTCGACGAGGTGTGGCCGGTCGGTGACCTCGATCTGTTCGCCGACCTCAATGTGGCCGAGGACGAGATGGAGCAAATCCTCGAAGACGTGGATGCATACCCTGACGAGATGCTGGATACGATCGTGGCGCGGATCGGATTGGGTGACTCCTACGCGCGAGCTACCGAGTCCGCGCGGGTGGTCCAGTAACAGCCAGGTCGACAGGGGCGTTTCGGCATGAGCTATTTCGCGGCGGTGGTTGCCCGCACGGGCGATCGCTGGAGCGCGGTCGAGGTGTCTCTCGAGGACTGCGAGAGCCTGGCCGACATCGGTGACGTGGCCCGTGACGTTCCCGGCGACGTGCGACTGCTGCTGCTCGAGCAGGACGACGAGTACGCCGCCCTGGTGCGCGTCGACGATAACGACGACGAGGCGCGCGGCTTCCTCTCCGACGGCCACGCCGCCGACGCCTACCCGATGGCCGCGCTGCTGGCCGAGGACCTGACCGAGATCGGCGAGGACGTGGTGAGCGACGACGACAACCTCCTCAGCGACGCCCCGCCCGCGCACGAGAGCATCCCGTTCGGCGACGCCGAGATCGCCGAGGACCTCGGGACGTCGGCGGCCGACCTGCTGTCGATGTGCGAGCACCTGGGGACGCTGCCGATCGACGTCCTGGTCGCGGTCTGCGAGAAGGCCGGTTGCGCGCAGGCTTTCGAAGACGTCAGGGCGTGAGCGGCGCCGACGAGGCTGCGGTCTCGGCGGCTCTGGTCGTCGCGCGCGACGCGCTGGCCCGGGGCGAGGTGCCGATCGGGGCGGTCGTCCTGGATGCGTCGGGCGCGGTGATCGCGTGGGCGCACAACGAGCGCGAGAGCGCCAACGATCCGACCGGGCACGCCGAGGTCGTCGCGTTGCGCCGGGCCGGTGCCGCCTTCGGCTCCTGGTACCTGGAGGGCTGCACGCTGGCCGTCACCCTCGAGCCGTGCACGATGTGCGCCGGCGCGCTCGTGCTGGCGCGGGTCTCGCGGCTGGTCTTCGGCGCCTGGGACCCCAAGGCCGGCGCGGTCGGGTCGCTGTGGGACGTGGTACGCGACCGGCGGCTCAACCACCGTCCCGACGTCGCAGCCGGGGTCTGCGAGGCCGAGTGCTCGGCGCTGCTGACCGGGTTCTTCCTCGACAGGCGGCGCGACGGCGCCCTGTAGTCTCTACCGCGGTGGCGTGTCCGAGCGGCCGAAGGAGCACGCCTCGAAAGCGTGTGAGGTGAGAGCCTCCGTGGGTTCAAATCCCACCGCCACCGCCAAGTAGTCCCGAGTTTGTGTCGTACCACAAGGGCAGCCTGAGACGCGTGCTTCGCATCCACCGCTCCGAGCGCGCTGACCCGCTTGTCGCTGCGCTGGGTACGGTCCTGGCCGCCCCGGACGGCGATCCGTTCGCCGCAGAGCTGGTCGCCGTCCCCAGCCGGGGCGTCGAACGCTGGCTCGCCCAGCAGCTGAGCCACGTCCTGGGCGCCCGCGACGGCGACGGCGTGTGCGCCAACGTGGTGTTCCCGTCGTCCAGTCAACTGCTCGACGAGGCCGTGGCGGCCGCGGACGCGGCCTACGCCGAAAGTGCCGAGCTGTGGGCGGCCGAGCGGGCGGTCTGGCCGCTCATGAAGATCATCGACGACAGCGTGCCGACCGAAGCCTGGGCCGGCGTGCTCGCCGTGCACCTCGGCCTGCAGCCGGGCGGCGCCGACAAGGGGCGCCGCTTCGCGGTGGCCAGCAAGCTGGCCCGCCACTTCGTCTCCTACAGCCAGGCCCGCCCGGGAATGCTCAAGAACTGGCTCGCCGGGCGCGACGAGCAGGGCGACGGCACCGGGTTGCCCGACGACCTGAAGTGGCAGGCCGAGCTGTGGCGCCGGCTGCGCGCCGAGCTCGGCCCGTCGCCAGCCGAGTTGGTCGACGACGCCTGCGCCACGCTGCGCACCAATCCGGCCGCGATCGAGCTGCCCGAACGGTTCTCGATCTTCGGGCCCACCCGGCTCTCGCCGGCACGGGTCCAAACTTTGAGTGCGGTGGCCGAGCAACGCGACGTCCACCTCTGGTTGCACCATCCGTCGCCCGCTCTGTGGGACGCGGTCAAGAACGCTGGAGCCAAGCCCAACCGCAGGCGGTCGGACGCCGCGGCCGTCATCGTCCACAACCCGCTGCTGGCCTCGCTGTCGCGCGACATCCGCGAACTGCAGCAACTGCTGCCTGCCGCGAACGACGATCACCATCACGACGTCGGCACCCGCCCCGACACGATCCTCGGAAGGCTGCAGACGGAGCTGAGCCAGGACGTCGTGCCGGCCATCCCGACCAAGGCCGACGCCCAGGACCGCAGCGTCACGGTCCACGCATGCCACGGCCCGGCCCGCCAGGTCGAGGTCATCCGCGAGATCGTGCTCGGCCTGCTCAAGAACGACGCCACCCTCGAACCGCGCGACATCCTGATCATGTGCCCCGACATCGAGGCGTTCGCCCCGCTGGTGGCCGCGAGCTTCGGCATGGCCGACGAGCATGGCAGCCACCCGGCGGCGCGGATCCGCGTTCGGCTCGCTGACCGCTCGCTGCGCCAGACCAACCCGCTGTTGAGCTTGCTGCGGCAACTGCTCGAACTGGCCGCGAATCGGGTCACCGCCACCCAGGTGCTCGACCTGGCCGGCGCCGCCTGTGTGCGCAAGCGGTTCAGCTTCAGCGACGACGACATCGAGCAGTTGCGCGACTGGACGGCTGCGGCCAACGCGCGCTGGGGCCTGGACGCCCTGCACCGCGAGCCGTACGGCCTGGGCCAGGTCACTCAGGGCACCTGGCGCATCGCCGTCGATCGGCTGCTGCTCGGCGTGGCGATGGAGGAGGGCGACCAGTGGCTTGGCGACGTCCTGCCGCTCGACGACGTCGACAGCGGCGCCATCGATCTCGCCGGTCGCTTCGCCGAATTCGTCGCCCGGGTCGACTACGCCGTGCGGGCGCTCGAGCAGCAGCACACCGTGCCCGAGTGGACGCGTCTGCTCAGCGAACTCGTGCTCTCGCTGGGCGAGCCGCTCCAGGCCTGGCAGGCGGTCCAGCTGGCCAGCGAGCTGGACGACGTGGCCGAGGCGGCGAGCGAAACCGACGTCTCGCTCGCGCGCGCCGATCTGGCCGCGCTCATGACGAGCCGCCTCGCGGGCCGCCCCACCCGGGCGAGTTTTCGCACCGGCACGCTGACCGTATGCACCCTCGTCCCGATGCGCTCCGTGCCGCACCGAGTCGTCTGCCTCGTCGGCATGGACGACGGCGCCTTCCCTAGGCACGGCATCGTCGACGGCGACGACGTCCTCGCCCGGGCGCCGCGGACGGGCGAACGCGACGTGCGCAGTGAGGATCGACAGCTCTTCCTCGACGCGGTCTGCGCTGCGCAACAGTCCCTGGTGATCACGTACACCGGCGCCGACCCGCGCACCGGCGCCCCCGTGCCACCCTGCGTGCCGCTGGGCGAACTGCTCGACGCCGTCGACGCCTCGGCCCAGGCACCCGATGGCGCTCTCGGCCGCGCGCACGTCGTCATCCGGCACCCATTGCAGCCCTTCGACGCACGCAACTTCACCCCCGACCGGCTGGGCGTCGCGGGCCCGTTCTCCTTCGACCGCTCCGGCCTGGCCGGCGCCCGAGCCGCGTCGGGGGTGCGCCACGCCGAGCCCGCACTGGTGAGCCACCCGCTTGGCGTCGCGCCGCCCGCAGACACCGTCGACCTCGATGAGCTGATCAAGTTCCTGCAGCATCCGGCACGCGCGTTCCTTCGACAGCGCCTGGGCATCAGCAGCTGGGCCGACGTCAGCGACCCCGCCGATGCGCTGCCGGTCGCCCTCGACAGCCTGCAGCAATGGGGCCTGGGTGAACGGGTGCTGCGCCAGCGCCTGGCCGGCATGTCGAGCCAAGCCTGCAAGGAGATCGAGCACCGGCGCGGCGATCTGCCGCCCGGCCAACTCGGCCGCCGCCTGCTGGGTGAGCTCGGCCGCACAGTTGACTCGCTGCTGGCGGCCTGCGAGCACGAACGCGCCACTCCGGCCGACTCGTTGGACGTGTCGGTGCCGCTGGACGACGGCCGCCGTGTCGAGGCGACGGTCAGTGTGCGCGGCACGACGATCCTGTCACTCACGTACTCCAACCTGGGGCCGAAGCAGCGGCTGGAGGCGTGGGCCAAGTACCTGGCCGTCATCGCCTCCGGCGCTGACCCGAGCCTTCAGGCCGTCAGCGTCGGTAAGCAGTCCGACGGTGTGGTGCGCTCGGTCCTGCGCGGCGTCGATCCGGCCGATGCACGCGGCATCCTGACCAACCTCGTCGCGCTGCGCGACACCGGGTTGCGCGAGCCGCTGCCCATGGCGATCAAGACCTCCGAGGCCTACGCGGTGGAGCGGCATCGAAATCGCGACGTCGCGCGCGGCCGGTTCCGCGCCGAGTACAAGTGGAAGAGCAACAACTACCCGGGCGAGGACGCCGACCGCGCGCACGTCCTCGTCTTCGGGGGGACGGTCACGCTCGATGAGCTGATGTCCGCAGCGCCGGCCGAGGGCGAGCAGTGGCTGGACGAGACGACGCGCTTCGGTGTGCTGGCCTGCCGGCTGTGGACGCCCCTGCTGAGCGTCGAGAAGATGTCATGAGCGGGGTAACTGAGTTCGATCTGCTGGGGCCGCTACCGCAGGGCACGACGGTGCTCGAGGCGAGCGCAGGCACCGGCAAGACGTTCACCATCGCCGGCCTGGTCACCCGCTATGTCGCCGAGGGTCACGCCCGCCTGGACGAACTGCTCGTCGTCACGTTCGGCCGCGCCGCCACGCAGGAACTGCGCGACCGGGTGCGCGAACGTCTGGTCTCCGCGCGCGACGGCCTGGCCGATCCGGCCGCCGCGCTCGCGTCCACCGACGAACTGCTGAAACACCTCGCCGCCGGCGACGGCGCCGAGGTGGCCGCGCGACGGCAACGCCTCGTCCACGCTCTCGGGTCCTTCGACTCCGCCACCGTCGCGACCACGCATCAGTTCTGCCAGCAGGTGCTCGTCGGGCTCGGCACGGCGGGCGACGTCGACGCCGCGGCCGTCCTGGTCGAGAACCTCGACGAGCTGACCGTCGAAGTCGTCGAGGACCTGTACTTGCGTATGTGGGGCCGCGACAACGCCGACGCCCCGCCGCTGTCGTACAAGCAGGCCTTGGCGTTGGCGCACGTTGTCGTGCACGACGGCCAGGCCGTGCTCATGCCCGAGGGCACGCCCGCCGACGAGACACCCGACGTGCGGCGCCGCTTCGCGCTGAAGGTCCGCGACGAGGTCGAGAAGCGCAAGCGCGAGCGTTACCTGCTGAGCTTCGAC
Source organism: Pseudonocardiales bacterium (assembly GCA_040006035.1). GTDB lineage: Bacteria > Actinomycetota > Actinomycetes > Mycobacteriales > Jatrophihabitantaceae > QHCC01. The sequence goes on from JBDTXT010000005.1 coordinate 8,464, forward strand.
GACCTGCTCACCCGCCTGCAGACGACGCTGGCCGACACGCGCTCCGGGGCGGCCGCGGCGCAGCGGCTGCGCTCGCGCTACAGCGTGGTGCTCGTCGACGAATTCCAGGACACCGATCCCGTGCAGTGGGACATCCTGCGGCTGGCCTTTCACGGGCACACCACCCTCGTCCTCATCGGTGACCCGAAGCAGGCCATCTACGCCTTCCGCGGTGCTGACGTGCACGCCTACCTCGCCGCGGCCGAGATCGCCGACAAGCACGCCACCCTCGGGCGGAATTGGCGTAGCGACCCCGACCTGCTGCTCGGTCTCGAGGGGGTGTTCCGCGGCGCCGCACTGGGCGACGCGCGCATCGTGGTGCAGCCGGTGACCGCTGCGCATCCGGGTCGATCGCTCACCGGCCCGGACGCCCCGGTGCAGGTGCGCGTGGTGCCGCGCGGGGCGCGCTCGCCACTTCACGTCGATCCGGCGCGCGAGCTGGTCACCGCCGACGTCGTGCACGAGGTGATCGACCTGCTGACCAGCGGCCGGGTGCTCACCCCTCGCGACGGATCCCCAGCGCGCCCCGTGCTGCCGGGTGACATCGCGGTTATCGTCCGCACCGGGGCGCAACTCGACCGCGTCCACTCCGCGTTGCTCGCCGCCGGCGTGCCGTCGGTCCAGCGCACGACGTCGAGTGTGTTCCGCACCCGCGCCGGCGCCGACTGGGTGGTGCTGCTCGAGGCGCTCGAGCAGCCGCACCGAAGCGCGCGGGTGCGTCGGCTCGCGATCACGTCGTTCGTCGGATGGGACGCCGAGGGGCTCGAGACGAACAATCTCGACGAGCTGGGGCTGCGGCTGCGGCAGTGGCTGCGGGTATTCGAGGAGCGTGGCATCGCGGCGCTGTTCGAGGCGATCACCCTCGACGAACGGGTGCCGTCGCGGCTGCTCAGCCAACTCGACGGCGAGCGCATGCTCACCGACCTGCGACACGTGGGCGAGGCGCTGCACGTGGCCGCCATGGCCGCTCAGCTCGGCCTCACCGCGAGCCTGGAATGGCTTCGCCGGCGGGTGGACGAGTCCGATCGCGACGCCACGGTCGAACGCAGCCGCCGCCTGGACTCCGACGCCGCCGCCGTCCAGGTGGTCACCGTCCACGCCAGCAAGGGCCTGGAGTTCCCCATCGTGCTCGTGCCGTTCGGGTGGGACCGCTATGTCTGGGAGGCCGACATCCCGCTGTTCCACGACAGCGACGGCCGCCGGGTGCGCAATATCGGCGGGATGGCGCCCGGGTTCACCAACGACCAGCGGCGGCACAACGCGGAGGAGTTCGGCGAGGATCTTCGGCTGCTCTACGTCGCGATGACGCGGGCCCAGGCGCAGGTCACGGCGTGGTGGGCGCCGAGCGCCAAGAGCACGCTGAGCGCCCCGCTGCACCGGCTCATGTTCGCCGAGGATCCGTCCTCGGACGTGCCCGAGCGGGCGGGCGTGCCCGACGCCGATGCCGACGCGTTGGCGCGGCTGTCGACCCGTGCGATCGCGGGATGCCTGTCGGTGGTGCAGGCCGGCCCGCGCTCGCCGATCCGGTGGGCGGGGGCGGCGGCGTCGGCCGACCGGTTGGATGTCGCTGTGCTGGGCCGCACGATCGACGCGTCGTGGCGGCGGACGTCCTACAGCGCGCTCACGCAGGGCGCACATGACGCCTCGCCGCTGGTCGGCAGCGAACCCGAGGTCGCGGAGAAGGACGACGAGCCTGAAATTGCGGTGGCCGAGTCCGGCGGCGACGTGGCGTTGCGCGCGCTGGCCTCGCCGATGGCTGACCTGCCGGCGGGCGCGGCGTTCGGCACTTTCGTGCACGCCGTCCTGGAGCAGGTCGACCCGACGGCGGCGGACCTGGCGCGCGAGGTGCGGCTGCAGGCCGGCGCCCAGGTCGCCCGCCACGGGCCGGCGGGACTCTCGGCCGACGACGTGGCGGATTCGTTGCTACCGGCCCTGCGCACGCCCCTCGGGCCGCTGGCTGCCGGGCGGGCGCTGGCCGACATAAGGCCGGCCGACCGGTTGGTCGAACTCGATTTCGAACTGCCTTTGCGCGGCGGCGACCGGCCGAACGGGGTGACGCTGCTGCGGGAACTCGCGCAGTTGCTGCGTACGCATGTGCCCGCCGGTGATCCGCTCGAGCCTTACGCCGCGCTGCTCGAAGACCCGATCGTGGGCGACGCGGTGTTGAAGGGCTACCTGGGCGGCAGCATCGACGCGGTGCTGCGGGTGGATGACCGCTACCTGGTCGTGGACTACAAGACGAACCGGCTCGGCGGTTTCGGTGAGCCCTTGACGGCGTGGGACTACCGCGCCGACGCGATGGCCCAGGCGATGCTGCACGCGCACTACCCGTTGCAGGCGCTGCTATACGACGTGGCGCTGCACCGCCTCTTGCGCTGGCGGCTGCCCGACTACGACCCGGCGCGGCATCTCGGCGGGGTTCTTTACCTCTTCCTGCGCGGCATGTGCGGGCCGGGCGTCGTCGCGGCCGACGGAAGCGTCCCGGGCGTCTTCGCCTGGCAGCCCCCTGCTGCGCTGGTCGTCGCGATCTCCGACGCACTGGCGAACGGGGTGGCGGCATGACGCGCTTGACCACCGGGCGGGCCACCGGGCTCCTGGGCGCCTTCGACCAGGCCGGCGTGCTCGCGCCTGCCGACGTCCACGTCGCCCAGCGGCTCGGTGTCCTGTGCGATGAGTCGGACGAGCGGGTGCTGCTCGCGGCGGCGCTGACCGTGCGAGGAACGCGGCACGGCTCGGTCGTATGCGACCTGGCCGACGCGGCCGCGACGATCACGCCGGATGCGGATGAGGCGCTCGACGCGGTGGATCCGGCGACTCTGCCGTGGCCGGAAGCGAACGCGTGGATCGCGGCGTGCGCCGCCAGCCCGCTGGTGACCGGCGCCAGCGGCGGGCCGCCGATGCAGATGGTGGGCTCACGGCTGTGGCTCGACCGCTACTGGCGGCAGGAGGTGCAGGTTGCCGACGACCTGCTGCGCCGCAGCGTCGACCGCCCGGCGGATGTCGACCCCGACCTGCTGCGCGCCGACCTGGATGCGCTGTTCCCCGGCCACTCCTCGCCCGACCAGCGGTTGGCGGTGGCCGTGGCGGCGCTGTCGCGCGTCTCGGTCATCGCCGGTGGCCCGGGCACCGGCAAGACCACGACCGTCGCGCAGTTGATCATTGCGCTGCTGCGCCGTCTCGGACCCGAGCTGCGCATCGCGCTGGCCGCACCGACCGGAAAGGCCGCCGCCCGGCTGGAAGAGGCCGTGCACTCGGCAGCGGGCACGCTGAGCGAGGACGACCGTGCCGCTCTCGCCGGGCTGTCGGCCTCGACCCTGCATCGGCTGCTCGGCTGGCGGCCGGGCACGTCGAGCCGTTTCAAGCACGACCGCGACAACCACCTGCCCTTCGACGTCGTGATCGTGGACGAGAGCTCGATGGTGTCGCTGACGCTGATGGCCCGGCTGCTCGAGGCGCTCGGCCCAGCCACCCGGTTGGTGCTCGTGGGCGATCCGGATCAGCTCGCGTCGGTCGAGGCGGGTGCGGTGCTCGGTGATCTCGTCGACCAGGACGACGTCGGACCGCTGACGTCGGTGTTCCGTTCGCGGTTGGCCTTGGCCACCGATGATGTTTCGGTTGCCACGCGGCCCGAGGCGCCGGGCGCGCAACTGCGCGAGTCGGTGGTGGGTTTGACCACCGTCCATCGCTTCGACGCAGGCGGCCCGATCGCCGAACTCGCTGCCCTGGCCCGGGCCGGTAAGGGGGATGAGGCGCTCGCGCTGCTGCGGGCGGCGCCAGCCGGTCTGGTCTTCCACGAGGTTGCGGACGACGAATACGTGTCCGGTGCGGCGCTGGCCGATGTGCAGGCCAGGTCGCTGGCGCACGAGCGGGCCGTGATCTCGGCCGCGCGGGCCGGCGACGCGGTCGGGGCCCTCGACGCCCTCGACCGGCACCGGGTGCTGTGCGCGCACCGCGCCGGGCCGCGCGGCGTCCGGCACTGGACCGGGCTCATCGAAGGATGGTTGGCCCCGGATCTCGACACCGTCCCGCGCGCCGACGGCCGTTACGCCGGCCAACCCCTGCTCGTCACCACCAACGACTACGAGACCGGGCTCTACAACGGCGACTCCGGGGTCGTCGTGCGCCAGGGCGACGACCTGGTCGCGGCCTTCCGCCGTGGCGGCGAGCCGATCGTGTTGCCCTTGGTCCGGCTGGGTGACGTTCGTGCGCTGCATGCGATGACGGTGCATCGCGCTCAGGGCAGCCAGTTCGACTCGGTGACGGTGCTGATGCCGTTCGCCGCGTCGCCGCTGGCCACCCGGCAGACGTTCTACACCGCGATCACCCGCGCGGCAACGCAGGTCCGCCTCGTCGGTTCGGCCGAGTCGGTGATCGCCAGCGTCCATCGCCCGATCGCCCGAGCCACCGGGCTGCGCGCTCGGCTGGCCGGTGCCCTCACTTCGGTGTCGGCCCAGCACTCAACCGGGGCGGGCTGAGCGGCGCGCGAGCACGCACCGGCCGCCGCACGCCGGGGTATCACCCGCGCGGCTACGTTCTCCTGCAGTGCAATCGCGCATCGAGCACGTTCACCGCACTACTGGTGACCCCGCCCAACACCGCCACCACCACCCGCGTCGACCTGGTGCCGCACAGCTGCGGATTCACCGTGCACCCCGTCGTCTCCGGCAGTACCGGCTCGGCCTGAAGCCAGCCGGGACCCTGTCGGGTAGCTGACACGGCAGCTGTCGGGCGGGCGACTGCTGTGCCGTGGTCATCGGATCAAGCTCCGGGTACGCGCCGGGCAGGCCAGGACGCCGCCCGGCGAAAGCTTGGTAGCCGGGAGCCAAACCGGGGGGACCGCTCCCGGCTACCAACCACATCAGTCAGCTGTCGGCAAACCGGCTCAGCGCAGATACGTCGTCGATGCGCACCACAGTCCCGTCCACGGTGATCCAGCCCCGCTGCGCCAGCCCGGACAGCGCGCGGTTCAGCGACTGCCGGGTCACCCCCAGCCGGGCCGCCACCCCGGACTGGCTCATCCCGAGTTCGCTCTGGATCGTCCCGTCCGGCTGCGATGTCGACTCGGTCAGCAGCAACTTGGCCAACCGGCGCGGCAGATCGAGGAAGACCAGATCGGCCGCCGTGCCGTTCAGCCGGCGCATGGCTGCGGCCATCCCGACCGCCACGGAGTACAGCGCCTGCGGGTTCGTCTCGAACAGTGTGCGCACGTCGTCGCCGGCAATCGCGATCAGGTCGGTGGCCTCCAGCGCGTCGACGCTCGCCGAGCGCGGCTGGCGGTCCAGCACCGAGAGTTCGCCGAGCGTCTCGCCCGGGCCGACGACCGCCAGCGTCAACTCCTCGCCGCGCGGCGAGACCAGGAACACCCGCAGCCGTCCCGCGCGCACCAGGAACAGGAAGTCGCTGGGCTCACCCTCGCTGAACAGGATCTGGCCACGGGCCAATCGCCGCAGGTGCGCGACATCGGCCAGCGAGGCCAGCGCGTGCTCGGTCGGGCCCGCGAAGAGCGAAACGCGGGCCACGTCCGCGACGATGGAGGGCACCAGGTTCCTTCCCCGGGACTCGACCTTGGCTGCTGCAGGCAGATTAGTCCGGTTCGTCCGACCTCGCTCGGCGGGAGCCAGCCAGCGTTTCGAGGCCCCTTGGCTACGCTCGCGGCCCAGGTAGTCTGCGGGTCGGCCGTTTGGTCGGTGCTCGGCGAACAGGGGCAGCGCATGGGTGTGACGGGTGCAGTCCCCGCCGTGCCGCGCATCCTGCTGGTCGAGGACGACTGGGGCGATGCGGTGCTCGTGCAGGCCAGTCTCGAGCAGGCCGGAATCGCAGCCAATTCGGTGACTTGGACGCCCACCCTGGCCGAGGCGTGCGACGCCCTGCACGACCGGCCGACCTGCGTGCTGCTCGACCTCGGGCTGCCGGACGCAAGCGGCCTGGGTGCGCTGTTGACCGTGGTCGAGGCCTCGCCGGACACCCCCGTCATCGTGCTCACCGGACGTCACGACCCCAGCGGTGTTGACGCGCTGGCCATCGGCGCCCAGGACTACCTCGTCAAGGACGACATCACGCCCGACCTGCTGGTGCGCTCCATTCGCTACGCCGTCGAGCGCAAGCGGGCCCAGCTGACCAGCCAGCAACTGCGCGACGCCCGGCAGAGCTCGGCCGAGAAGGCCCGCCTCGAACGCGGCCTGCTGCCGACCCCGCTGCTGCGCACCGACGCGGTCGCCTGCTCCAACTATTACCAACCGGGCCACAACCACGCAGTGCTCGGCGGTGACTTTTTCGACGTCATCGAGACCCGCGACGGCCTCATCCGCGCGGTCATCGGCGACGTGATGGGCCACGGCCCGGACGAGGCCGCGCTCGGCGTGCACCTGCGCGTGGCGTGGCGCACGCTCGTCCTGGCCGGCACCCCCGACGCCCAGGTCCTGCCCACCCTCGCGCTGCTGCTGAAGACCGAGAGCGGTGGCTATCCGGGATTCGTCACCGCGTGCGACGTCACGATCGACGTCGAGCTGGCCACGGTCATGATGCGGGTGGCCGGGCACCCGGCGCCGCTGCGCTGCGCGCACGGCAAGACGATGTACCTCGACGTGCGGGTCGGGCCGCCGCTGGGCGTCGAGGCGCCGGGCGCCGCTGCCGCCAGCGGGGTGACCGACTGGCCGGAGACCGAGGCCGCGCTCGACCCCGGGTCGTCGCTGATCCTCTACACCGACGGCCTGCTCGACGCGTACGCCAAGCTCGTCGACGACGTCGACCTCGGCATCGGCGAACTGGTCGACGCAGTCACCAACTGCGCGGCCGACGGCGGCGCCGCCCCGAGCTGGATCCCGACCCTCGTCGGCAGCGCACCCAACCAGTCCGTTGACGACACGGCGGTCGTGGTGATCACGACCCGCCCGAGCCCGGAGCCATGAGCGAGACAGCACCTCAGCGCACCAGCCCGCGACCTCGCTGGAGCCTGCGGCGCAAGGTCGCCGCCTCATTCGCTCTGCTGATCATGCTGCTCGCCGCGCTCGGGACGGCCACGATAACGTCGCTGGTCCACTTCTCCGACCGCGGCCAGGAGGTGATCGACCGGTGGCAGCCCGCTGTACTGACCAGCCAGGACCTGTTCTCCGACCTGCTCAACGAGGAGACGAGCGTGCGCGGGTTCGTCCTCAGCGGCCGCAACGAGTTCCTGCAGCCGTTGACGGACTACGAGCGCAAGCACACGCGCGACGCCGCCCGGCTCAAGCAACTCCTCGCCGGGCACCCGCGCGAGCTCGGGCAGCTCGCCGAGTTCCAGCAAGCCGCGAACGACTGGCGCAGGCTCACGGCGGCCGCGGTCATCGCGCTCGTCCGGGCGAGCGACCCCAAGGCCGCCAGCCAGGTCGAGAGTGACAGTGGCAAGCAGCGCGTCGACCTGATCCGCACCCGCGCGGCCGCCCTCACCGCCTCCGTCACCAAGCTCAGCGACCGGGCGGTCGACGGCCGCCACGCGGCAAAGATCTACTTCGTTACCGCGCTCTCGATCTCTGGTGCGCTGATCCTGCTGGCCGCCTTCGCGGTCTGGCGCGGGCTGCACCGCTGGGTCCTCGGCCCGGTCGACGGGCTAGCCGGGCAAACGCGCGACGTCGCCGCAGGCGATCTCAACCGGTTCATCGTTCCCGCCGGGCCGCCCGAGTTCGTCCAGCTCGGGGCCGATGTCGAAACCATGCGGCGCCGGATCGCGGATGAACTCGCCAGTGCCGAAGCCGCCCGGACGGAGTTGATCGAGCGAAGTGCCGAACTCGGCCGGTCCAACGACGACCTGGAGCAGTTCGCCTACGTCGCCTCGCATGACCTGTCCGAACCGTTGCGCAAGGTGGCTAACTTCTGTCAACTGCTCGAACGGCAATACGGCCCGCAACTCGACGACAAGGCCCGCGAGTACATCGACTTCGCCGTAGACGGCGCCAAGCGCATGCAGGCGCTGATCAACGACCTGCTCGCGTTCTCGCGCGTGGGGCGCACCACTGAAGGCTTCACCGAGGTCGACACCAACGCGGTCGTGGCGCGGGCGACGGCCGACCTGCATGACCAGATCGACGAAGCCGGCGCCGTAATCCACTACGACGGGCTGCCGACGGTGAGGGGCGATCCGACCCTGCTTGCCGCGCTATTCGTGAACCTGGTCGGCAACTCGGTGAAGTATCGCGGCGCCGCCGCGCCGCGGGTGACGATCAGTTCCGAGCAGGATCCGGACGGCTGGCGTTTCAGCGTGGCCGACAACGGCATCGGCATCGACCCCCAGTATGAAGAACGCATTTTCGCGATCTTCCAGCGCCTGCACCTGCGCGACGAGTACGGCGGCACCGGCATCGGGCTGGCCCTGTGCCGCAAGATCGTCGAGTTCCACGGGGGCCGGATCTGGCTGCAGCACACCGAGCCCGGTTCGGGTGCTATCTTCCGCTTTACGCTGCCGGAAGGGCCTGCCCGTGACCGTTGACGCAGTCGGCAATCGCGCGCTCACGGTCCTTCTGGTCGAGGACGATCCCGGGGATGTCGTCATCGCCCGTGAGGCCTTGCTAGCCGGCAACCTGACCACGCAACTCCACGTCGTCAGCGACGGCGTCGAGGCGATCGCCTACCTACGTCACGAGGGGGAGTACGCCGACGCCAAGCGGCCCGATCTGATCCTGCTGGACCTCAACCTGCCGCGGATGTCCGGGCACGAGGTGTTGGCCGAGTTGAAGGCCGACGAGTCGCTGCGGCGTATCCCGGTGGTCGTGCTGAGCACGTCGGTAGCCGCCGAGGACGTGGCCCGCAGCTACGACCTGCATGCCAACGTCTACGTGGCCAAGCCAGTCGACTTCGACGACTTCGCGGGCGTGATCAAGCAGATCGACGACTTCTTCGCCTCCGTCGTCCAGCTGTCCGCGGGTGGACCCTGAACGCAGTCCTGCCCCGAAACGTTTGAACTCTCGACTATCGGGGAAGGGTGGTCGCATGACTTCACGCATCGGGGCGATGGCCATAGACGGAACGCCGATCTCGGCCACTGATGTGGCTCGGATGGAAGCCGAAGAAGTGCTGCACGCCGAATGGCAGCGTAAGGCCGTGGTCGTGGTCGCCGGCAGCGCCGCCGACGCCGACGACTGCCGCCTACTGCTGGACATTCTTGGCCTCGATTCTCAGGTTGTGGCCGATGCTCGCCGCGCGGCGGCCAGCGCGCTTGCGGCCAAGGCGACGCGTAAGCGTCCCGCGCACGCGGCCTGATCAGCTTTTGTCGTACTCGTGTGCCAGCAGCACTCGCAGGAACCCCAGCAGCGACTGCTCATCTGCCTCGAGCAGGTCGCGTTTGCGGGGCCGCGTCGCCTTCACATAAGTGTCGAACGTGCCCGCCGTGAAGGTGTCGAGCAGGTGCGGGTGGATGTAGTGGGCACGCGCCACGGCCCGCGTGTTGTTCAGTGCCTCCGCCGCCAGGTCCACTGAGGCGAGCACCGCGGCGCCCGGCTCGTCCGCCCGATGCGTCCGCAGGTAGTTGTACGCGATGCGGGTGCCCCGCCAGGTTCGGAAGTCCTTGGCGGTGATGTGCTCGCCGGTCAGCTCGAAGAGAAGGTCGTTCACCTCGCCCGCGTCGATCGGTTTGCCGTCGACGGTGAACAGCCGGCGCCGGCGCTGCTCCTGCAATTGCCCGATGACCCTGGCCACCGGCTGGTCGCGTAGCTCGATGCGGGCCCGCTTACCGGACTTGGCCGGGAAGTCGAACTCCATCAGGGCGCCGCGCACGTCGACGTGGCGGCGGGTCAGCGTCGAGAGGCCGAAGCTGTCGTTCTCCTCGGCGTAGACCTCGCTGCCGATCCGGATCCCGGACGCGTCGACGATGCGCACCATGCTGGCCAGCACCCGGTCGCGGTCCAGGGCCCGGCGACGCAGTTGTTTGCTGACGTGCGCGCGGATCGTCGGCAGTTGCTCGGCCACCACGATGAGCCGGTAGGAGTTGAGCAGGTCGCGCAGCGCCCGCCATTTGGGGTGGTAGAGGTACTGCTTGCGGCCCCGGTCGTCCTCGCCGGTAGCCAGGATGTGCCCGTCGGCCGAGGGGCAGATCCACACGTTGCGCCACGCCGGCGGGATGGCCAGTTCGACGATGCGCTGCTTGACGTCCGCCGCCGTGACCACGACGCCGTCGGCCTGCCGGTAGCTGAACCCCCGCCCGCGCCGCCGCCGCTCGATGCCGGGCTCGTCGGTCGCCACATAGACCAGCCCGGCCGATTCGGCGCACTGCTCGGCGTCTTCGTACAGCTCGCTGATCGCGGCGATCGTCGCCGCGGACGGATTGGCCACGCGGCGCCCTCCTGTCGTCCACCGCAGCATGCCCGACCGTGGGCGCCTGTTATCCGCGCCGCCGTCTTACGTCACCGACGAATTGCTGGATAGAAGGCGGCTCGACCTGTGGTGGCGATGCCTGCTGCGGTGGCAGACGGGCATCGCTGAGCGATCTCCCGTACCGTCGCTCGACGTGTCGGTGCAGCGAAAGACGGTCGTCGCAGACGGGCACCGGCTGTCGTATCAGGAGGCCGGCCCGGCCCACGGGCCAGTGGTCGTGCTCATCCACGGGCTCGCGTCCGACAGTGACACCTGGGATCGGGCGTTGGCGCCGCTGGCCGCGCGCGGGGTGCGGGTCATTGCCGTTGACCTGCTTGGCCACGGGCAGTCGGACAAGCCGGCCAGCAGCTATCTGCTCGATGACTTCGCCGCGTCACTCGAGGCCTTCTTTGCTGCGCTGGGCATCGAGCAGGCCACCGTCGGCGGGCACTCGCTGGGCGGGGCCATCGCCGTCCAGTTCGGGTACCACTACCCCGGCCGGGTCGCCCGGCTGATCCTGGTGTCGGCTGGCGGGCTGGGACGCGAGGTCCATCCGGTGCTGCGGGCGATGGCGCTGCCCGGTGCGCCGCTACTGCTCGGGGCCGCCCTGCGTCCCTCGCTCGTGCGGCTCTACCGACGCCCAGCGTTGCACCGGGCGCTGCGGCTGACGCCGGACAACCTGGCCAACCTGCGCCGCACGCGCGGTGCGCTCGACAGCCGCGACGGGCAGGCGGCGTTCTTCGCCGCGCTGCGCGGGGTGATCGCGCCGTCCGGGCAGCGCGGCTCGTTCATCGAGATGCGCTATCTGGCCGAGCATGTCCCGACGCTGCTGGTGTGGGCCGAGCGCGACGGGGTGATTCCGATCGCCCATGCGCATGCGGCCCGAGCGCACCTGCCGGGCAGCCGGTTGGTGGTGTTTCCCGGCGGCGGCCACGAGCCGCACCGACGCAACGCGGCGCAGTTCGCGCAGGCGGTGGCCGAGTTCGTCGGGGTCTAGGCCTCGGACTTGATCTCGTAGACCTCGGACGTCGGGTGCCCGGCCCGCTCGTGGACGCGCATCACGGCCTCCTTGTCCGGGGCGGTGGACAGGCAGAAGGCCTTGCCGGACTCCGGGTCGAGCCAGGCATGGTCGAAGCTGACGCCCTCCTCCTCCTGGATCGCCAGGTCGGCGGCGTGCGCCTCGTTCAGTTGGTCTTGGGTGACCCCGACGAATCCGTCGTGGACGTCCATGAACTGGGGCATCGAAGTGTCCTCTCCTCGGCTGGTGAGTTCTGGCGCACGTTACAACCAGCACGGGCGCTTGGCACGGCGAGATGCATTGGAGCGACGGGTCTGATACGTCTCACTGTCTAGGACATGGGTCCCGTCGACTGGGATCCTGGCTAGGTTGAACGGGTGAGTGGCCGGCGGCGGTGGACGATCCTGGCTGTCGGGACGTGGTCGCAGGCGGCGGCCTGCTCATTCGTCTACGGCATCCCGATGCTCGTCCCCGCGCTGCGCTCCGACGAGCACCTCAGCCTGCTCGGTTCGAGCCTGATCGTGTCGGCGCCGGTGGCCGGTTTGTTGCTGACGTTGATCGCCTGGGGCGCGGCGGCCGATCGCTTCGGCGAGCGGATCGTCATCCTGTTCGGCGTGGGCGCGGCCGCCGTGTTGCTCGGTGCGGCGGCGCTGGCGCACGGGCCGGTCGCGCTGGCGGTGCTGCTCGGGTTAGCAGGTGCGGCCGGCGGGTCGGTCTTCGCCGCGAGCGGACGGGTGGTGATGGGGTGGTTCCCGGTGCAGGAGCGGGGGCTCGCGATGGGCACGCGGCAGACGGCGCAGCCGCTGGGCGTGGCCATTGCGGCGCTGGCGTTGCCGTCGCTGGCGCGGGCGCACGGTGTGCACGCCGCACTGCTCTTTCCCGCCGTCTTGTGTGCATTGGCGGCGCTGGCTGTTGCGCTGCTCGTGATCGACCCGCCACGAGCGCCGCGGGAGCTGGGCGCGCCGCGGGAGGGCTCGCCCTACCGGGGCTCGTGGCATCTCGGCCGGATCCACCTGGCCAGCGCGCTCCTGGTGGTGCCGCAGTTCGCGGTGGCGACGTTCACGCTGGTGTACCTGGTCGGTCAGCGGCATTGGGATCCCGCGGTGGCCGGACGGATGATCTTCGGGTTCCAGGTGGCCGGTGCGGCGGGCCGGCTGGTGGCCGGCATCTGGTCGGACCGGGTGGGCAGCCGGTTGCTGCCGATGCGGCAACTCGCGGTGGCCAGCGCGGCGATCATGTTGGTGTTGGCGCTCGGCGCCTGGCTCAATGCGGTGTGGATCATCGCCGGGTTCGCCCTCGGCGCAGTGATCACCGTCGCCGACAACGGGCTTGGCTTCGTCGCGGTGGCCGAGCGGGCCGGCACGGAGTGGTCCGGGCGGGCGCTGGGGGTGCAGAACACCGGTCAGAACGTCGCGGCGGTACTGACCGCGCCGCTGCTGGCGGCCGTCATCGGGGACTCGCGCTACGCGCTGGGCTTCGCGTTGGTGATGCTCTTCCCGCTGCTGGCGATCCCGCTGACGCCGGTGCGGGCTGAGCGCTCGGCTGCGCGGGCGGGTCGCTGAGTGGTACGCCTTGGCGATCTCGTCGAGCGGTGGGTAACCGAACCCAGTGAGCGCGCGTACGTCGAGGATGCGATGACTGGTCTGGCCCGCGGCGTCGTGCTCGACGAGTCGGAAGACCCGCTCGACAGTCCGGTGTGACCTGCGGCGATCCCCGCCTTGAACAGGACGGACGCGGTGCACCCCTGTGCACCGCGTCCGTTCCTGCGTTTCTACCGTGTGGCGGAGGATAGGGGATTTGAACCCCTGAGGGATTTCTCCCAACCCGCTTTCCAA
>JBDTXT010000006.1:0-20172 GCA_040006035.1 Pseudonocardiales bacterium
CGTCGGTGTAGCCGCGGGCGTAGTCCCAGGTGACGTAGGCGTCCGGGTCGGGGGCAAAGGCCGGCTCGTGCACGTGCGTGCGGCCCTCGCCCAGCAGCGACCCCAGGTTGGCCGCCATCAGATCCCAGCCGAAGAAGTGTTGCTCGCCGCAGTCTCCGCACTCGACCGTGATGCCGTCGATGCCCTGCGGGTCCAGCGTGGTCCGGAACTCGCCGAGTTCGGCTAGATCGGCCAGCACGTCGGCTCGTTCGTCGTCGCTGAGGGGCTGAGCCGGCTCACTGTCATCGAGCAGGCCGGCCGGATCGCTCGGGTCGTCCAGGAACGGGTCGAGTGGTCCGTCGTCGAGGTTCACCGGGTCCCCACGCAATGAGTCACGTGTTGAGGGTAAGTCCGAGTTGGCCCCTACCGCCAACCGGAGCGCAATCAACTTGCCGAGATGGCCTCCAAGGGAGGTGTCCGGGCCGCCCGAGCCCCCGGCCACAGGGCCGCCAGCACGCCCACGATTCCCGCCACCAACAGGAAGGTCAGAGCTTGGCCCCACGGCACGCTGAGGGTGTCCAGGCCCTGGTCACGCAGGGTGCGGGTGAACATCGATCCGTAGGCCAGGCCGAGGACCAGCCCGAGGAAGGCACCGAAGACCGCGATCAACAGCGACTCGACGTAGATCGTGCGGCGGACCTGCTTTCGCTGCATGCCCACCGCGCGCAGCATCCCGATCTCGCGGCGCCGCTCCACCACCGACAACGCGAGCGTGTTGATGATGCCGAGGATCGCGATGACGATCGCCAGGCCGAGCAGCCCGTACAGCAGGGTGAGCAGGCCGTCGATCTGCGACGCCACCTGTCCTTTGAACTCCTCGCGGTTCTGGACGCTCACCACGTAGAAATCGTTCGTGGCCTGCTCCAGGCCAGCGCGCAGTGCGCTCAGGTCGGCGCCCGGCGCGCCCCTGATGAGCACCACGATGTCGGCCCGCTGGTTGACCGGGGTGACCGTCCGGTAGACGTCGCCACTGACGAGCCACGGCCCGAGTAGCTGGTTGTCGGCATAGATGCCGGCCACGGTCGCGACCGTCGACGTGCGTCCGGGCACTGAGAACGTGTGCCGCGAGCCGACTGTCCAGTGGTTGTCCTCGGCGGTGGCGGAGGAGATGAGCATGTCGGCCCCGGTCGGAGTTCCGCCGCCGTGCTTCATGTCGACCTTCACGATGGCGCCCAGCGGGCCGTCGACGGCGGTGCCGACGCGGTGCTTGCCATCGATGAGTGTCGAGACGTTGTGCAGCTCGGTCATCGAGCCGACACCGGGGACCTTGCTCGCCGCCAGCGCGGCCGCCGGCGGGATGCCCACGTCGGACTGGTTGCCCAGGATGTAGTCGGCGCGCACGCTGTTGTCGACGATCCCGCTGATGCTCGCCTTCATCGACGATCCGACGACCGCGATGCCGCTGACGAGCAGCAGACCCAGGGTGAGCGCGAATGCGGTGGAGGCCGTGCGTCTTGGGTTGCGCACGGCGTTCGTCCGGGCCAATTGCCCGACCGAGCCGAAGGGGCGCCCGATCACCTTGCCGAGCGGGGTGATGATCCAACCGGCCAGGACGGGGGAGAGCATCATCGCCCCGGCCGCCACGCCGACGAGGCCTAGTCCGGTGAGGCTCGCCCCGACGCTCGCTGAGCTGCTGGTGACGCCACCGATCGTGGCCAGCGCGCCGAGAGTGGCCACGAAGGCCCCGATCAGGGTGCGCCGGCGCAGGCTGCCGGCACTCGTCGAGGCGAACTCCTCGCGCATCGCGGCCACCGGCGGCACTTTCGCCGCTCGGCGCGCGGGTGCGTTGGCCGAGAGAAGCGTGACCGCGGTACCCAGCAGGAGCGTCACGATGGCCGTGCGCGGGCCCAAGACAAGGCCACCCGAGGGCAGCCCCAGGTCCAGTGCGTCGAGCAGGGCGTGCAGGCCGTAGGCGAGCCCGACGCCGCCGGCCAGGCCCAGGGCGCTGCCGATGACGCCGATGATTGCTGCCTCGACGAGCACCGAGCGGCGCACCTGCTTGCGGCCGGCGCCGATGGCGCGAAGCAGGGCCAGCTCACGCAGGCGCTGCGCCACGATCATCGAGAAGGTGTTGTAGATGATGAACGTGCCGACGATCAGCGCGATGAAGCCGAAGCCCAGCAGGATGTAGTTGATGAACGACAGAGCGGTCTGGACGCCGCCCTGGTCGTCGGCCCGGGCCTCGGTGCCGGTACGCACCTCGAGCGTCGACGGCAGGGTCTTGGCGATGTTGGCGGCGAGCGCCTTCTCCGAGACGCCGGGATCGGCCGCGATGTCCAGGGAGCCGACGTGCTTGCCGTCGGTGAACAGCTCCAGTGCCTGCTGCTGGCTGAACAGCACGCCGATGTAGCCGCCGGTCTCGACCTCGCTCTGGTAGACGCCGACGACGGTCACATCGACGACACCCGCGTTCGGCAGCACGATCCTGGCCCGATCGCCCGCGCTCAGGTGACCCTTCTTGGCCGCGCCGCTGTTGATGACCACTTGGCCCGGCGCGCTCGGTGCGCGTCCGGACGTGAACGACGGCACCGGTCCGACGGAGTCGGCGGCGGCGTTCCACATGCCGCCTTCGCTCGGTGCGCCGCCCGGCTGAACCTTCTTGCCGTTGCTGTTGACGAGCACGACCGGTGCGCCGGCGTGCACCTCGACCGCGTGTACACCCGGCACCGCCCGGATCTGCGCGACGAGGTTACGGGGCACGGACGGGTCGTAGCTGTGTTTCTGCTGCACGCGGGCGTCGACGCCCGCGTCAACCGTCGTGAAGATCTTGTCGAAGCTGCCCTTGAGCGTGTCGGTGAACACGAACGAGCCCGCGACGAACGCGGTGCCCAGCATGACCGAGACGACGGTTAGCAGCAGGCGCACCCGGTGTGCGGCCAGATTGCGGGTCGAAACCATTCTCATTGCGCTCGACATAGATCAGCCCTCGAGATTTTTCATGCGGTCGAGCACGGTCTCGGCCGTGGGCTCGCGCAGCTCGTTCACGATGCGGCCGTCGGCCAGGAACAGCACCCGGTCGGCGAAGCTGGCAGCACGGGCGTCATGGGTGACCATGACGACGGTCTGGCCCAGGTCGTCGACCGAGCGCCGCAAGATGCCCATCACCTCGCCGCTGGAGCGCGAGTCGAGGTTGCCGGTGGGCTCGTCACCGAAGATGATCTCCGGCTGGCTCGCGAGGGCGCGGCCGACAGCGACGCGCTGCTGTTGGCCGCCGGACAGCTCGCTGGGGCGGTGGTGCAGTCGGTCGGCGAGACCGAGGGTCGTGATCACGGTGTCCAGCCACTGCTGCGCGGGCTTGCGTCCGGCGATCGCGATCGGCAGCGTGATGTTCTCCAGGGCCGTCAGGGTGGGGACCAGGTTGAACGACTGGAAGACGAAACCGATCCGGTCGCGGCGCAGCGCCGTCATCTTCTTGTCCGACAGACCGGACAGCTCGACGTCGCCGATCGAGACCGAGCCCGAGGTGACGGTGTCCAGGCCTGCCAGGCAGTGCATCAGCGTCGACTTGCCCGATCCGGACGGGCCCATGATCGCGGTGAACTCACCGCGCAGCAGGTCAAGGCTCACGTGGTCCAGGGCTCGCACGGCGGTGTCGCCGGAGCCATAGAGCTTGACGACGTCGGTCGCCGACGCGGCCACGAGTGAGGTAATGGCGGGGGAAAGGGTGCTCACCTGGGTCATGGCACCACCCTCTCGGCAGCGCGAGACGCGCACCATTGGGTTTTCCCCCCAATCGACCCTGACATTTGTCCCAGGGTTGCCGTGGGGCTAGCACCACCTGCACGTAAGCTGAGGTACCGACGCCCACTAGGAGTCTCTGCGTTGAGTGACCAGCCTCAATTCGACGGCCTGCCCGCCAAGTTCGCCACCCTCGGCCTGACCTTCGACGACGTGCTGTTGCTGCCCGGCGAGACCGACGTCATCCCGTCGGAGGTCGCCACCACTACGCGACTGACCCGCGAGATCTCGCTGGCGATGCCGCTGGTGTCGGCGGCGATGGACACAGTCACCGAAGCGCGGATGGCCATCGCGATGGCTCGCCAGGGCGGCATCGGGGTACTTCACCGCAATCTGGCGATCGAAGATCAGGCGGGCCAGGCCGACCTCGTCAAGCGTTCTGAATCCGGCATGGTCACCGACCCGGTCACCGTCGGACCGGACGCCACGATCGCCGAGGTCGACGCCCTGTGCGGGCGCTACCGCATCTCCGGAGTGCCGGTTGTCGATGCCAGCCGGGTACTGCTCGGCATCATCACCAACCGCGACCTGCGCTTCCTCAGCCCCAGCGACTTCGCCAAGCGGACAGTCCGCGAGCTGATGACGCCGATGCCCCTGGTCACCGGGCCGGTCGGCATCAGCCGCGACGACGCCGCTGCCCTGCTGGCCAAGCACAAGGTCGAGAAGCTGCCGCTGGTCGACGATGCAGGCCGGCTGCGTGGGCTCATCACCGTCAAGGACTTCGTCAAGACCGAGCAGTTCCCGCTGGCCACCAAGGACGGCGAGGGGCGGCTGCGGGTGGCGGCCGCAATCGGGTTCTACGGCGATGCCTGGCAGCGGGCCACCGCCCTGGCCGAGGCCGGCGTCGACGTGCTGGTAGCCGACACGGCCAACGGGCAGGCCCGGCTGATGCTCGAAATGATCCGGCGGCTCAAGGCCGATCCGGCCACCCGGCACGTCCAGATCATGGCCGGCAACATCGCCACTCGCGCCGGTGCGCAGGCGCTGGTCGACGCCGGGGCCGATGCGGTCAAGGTCGGCGTGGGACCGGGCTCGATCTGCACGACGCGCGTGGTCGCCGGCGTCGGGGTCCCGCAGATCACCGCGATCTTTGATGCTGCGGCCGCCGCGCGTCCCGCTGGCGTCCCGGTGGTGGGCGACGGCGGCCTGCAGTACTCCGGCGACATCGCCAAGGCCCTCGTGGCCGGGGCCGACACCGTAATGCTCGGATCCCTGCTGGCCGGCTGCGACGAGTCACCCGGCGATCTGGTCTTCGTCAACGGCAAGCAGTTCAAGCGCTACCGGGGGATGGGCTCATTGGGCGCGATGGCCTCGCGCGGGCGGGTCTCGTACTCCAAGGACCGCTACTTCCAGGCCGACGTGCCGTCCGACGACCACATCGTGCCCGAGGGGATCGAGGGGCAGGTGCCCTACCGCGGTCCGCTGTCGGCCGTCGCTCACCAACTCATCGGCGGGCTGCACCAGTCGATGTTCTACGTCGGCGCGCACACCATCCCGGAGTTGCAGGAGCGCGGCCAGTTCGTGCGGATCACCGCGGCCGGGCTCAAGGAATCACACCCGCACGACATCCAGATGACCGTCGAGGCGCCGAACTACTCAGGCTGAGCGCGCCTCAACGTTTCGGGCGCTCGAAGGACCACCCCGAGTCGGCCGCGACGATGTCAGGCCCGCGACGTATCAACCGAGCTTTGCCCGTCGTCGCGTCGCTGATTTCGAGCCACAGTCGGGTCCGACCCGGCGCAGTCACGGTGATGCGCACGGCCAATACTCCGCTGCCCGGGTGGATGGGTGCGCTGCCCGGGACTATGGAGGCCGCCGAGCCGGTCTGGGTGATCGAGACGATTGCGTGGCCGAAGGGGGAGAAGCAGGCGTAGACAACCGCGGGGCTCGCCAGGGGCCGAGTTCCGCCCGGCCACTCGATCCCGCCGACCACCCCGCCGTCGGCCCTGCCGGGATTGGACGCTTCGCCGCACTCGTTGGCGTTCGTGGGGCTGGGTAACTGCGATGGCGGGGCCGGCCGGGAGTGCTCGCGGCAGGCGCTTATCACCCCGAGGAGCGTCAGGAGCACGGCCGTCAGTCGCACCGACACGGCCGGGTAACTGGGATCCGCGGTGCGACGGCTCACCTTGTGCTCCCTCGGCTTCGTGCCGGCATCGGCGCTCGGGTGCGAGACGCCGTCACCTGGCGCAGACGGGTCGGCGCTTGCTTCAGGTTCCGGGCGACGCTCTCGCGATCAGCGGTCGGCGTCGTTCAGGTAGGCCGCGGCGACGCGTTTGGGGACGCACAGCTGCCAGGCGTCGACGACCAGCTCCTCGAGTTCGGCCTCATCGAGCACGGCCAGCCGGACCCGCACCCAGTTGTAGCGCTCGTCGGATTTGAGGGGCATCAGGAACTTGTCCGGCTCGGCAGCCACCAGACCGGAGCGCTCCTCCTTGGGGAACGCGAAGCCCATCAGCGTCTCGTCCTTCGACAGGGACAGGTAGACGAGCCGGCCGATGCGGAACTTGACCCGGTCGGCCACGAGGGCTTCTTCGGTGCGCGGCAGCGAGCTGGCGATGCGGCGGACGTCGTCAACGGTGACCACGGGATGGATGCTGACACTGGGTTCTGACAACGCCTCGATTGTGGTTCGGACGCCTGCGCCGGGCGGGTGAGCGAACCACAATCGGGGCACTGGCAGACTCGGGGTATGCCGGACACCGTGGAGATCGGGCTGGGCCGTAGCGCCCGGCGTGCCTACCACCTCGATGAGATCGCGCTGGTGCCGACGCGGCGTACGCGCGGCTCAGCGGTCGTGTCGACGACCTGGCAGATCGACGCGCACACGTTCACGTTGCCGCTGGTCGCCGCTCCGTCCGACGCCGTGGTTTCACCGCACACCGCGGTCGAGATCGAGCGTCTCGGTGGCCTGGCCGTCCTCGATGGCGAGGGGCTTTGGACGCGCTACGACGACGCCGCGGCCGAACTGAGCGCGCTGGACTACCAGACCCCCACGCTGCAGCGCATCTACGCGAAGCCGGTCTCGGTCGACCTGCTGCGCCGCCGGGTGAACGAACTGCGGGCCTCGGGGGTCCGGGTCGCGGTGCGGCTCTCCCCGCAACACACCGCCGAGCTTGCGCCGCACGTCCTGGCCGAGGGCGTCGACCTGCTCGTCATCCAGGGCACCGTGATTTCGGCCGAACACGTGGCAGAGGATGAGGCGGCCGGGCTCAACCTCAAGACGTTCATCGCCGACCTGGACGTACCGGTACTCGTCGGCGGCTGCACCAATTACCAGACCGCGCTGCACCTCATGCGCACCGGTGCGGCAGGCGTCATCATCGGCTACGGCGCACACCTCGGCTCGACCACCCACGCGGCACTCGGCATCGACGTCCCGATGGCCACCGCCCTGGTCGACGCCGCCGCCGCGCGACGCGACTACCTGGACGAGACCGGGGGGCGCTACGTCCACCTGGTGGCCTACGGCGATCTGTCCAGCGGCGGCGACATCGCCAAGGCGCTGGCCTGCGGCGCTGACGCCGTGATGCTGGGCGACGCGCTGGCCGCGGCGGACCAGGCGCCCGGCGAGGGGCACTACTGGGACGCGACCGCGGCCCATCCGCGCGTCCCGCGTGCGGTGGTCACCGATCACGGGATCCCCGCCGAACAGCGTCCCGACCTCGAGGAACTGCTCGTGGGCCCGACGTCGGATCCGAGCGGTGAACGCAACCTGTTCGGTGCGCTGCGCCGAGTCATGGGCAAGTGCGGTTACTCCACCGTCAAGGAGTTCCAGAAGGCCGAACTGATCATCACAGGAGCACCAAGATGAAGCTGGGTTACAAGGCGTCCAACGAGCAGTTCCCACCGAGGGAATTGCTGCACTACGGCGTCGTCGCCGAGCAGGTCGGCTTCGACTCGGTATTCGTCAGTGACCACCTGCAGCCGTGGCGCCACGACGGCGGCCACGCGCCGTTCGCGATGTCGTGGCTGGGCGCACTCGGCGCGTCCACCGAACGCATCACGATCGGCACCAGTGTGCTGACTCCGACGTTGCGCTACCACCCCGCGATCATCGCGCAGGCCTTCGCCACGCTCGGCTGCCTGAACGAGGGACGCGTCATTCTCGGCCTGGGCACGGGCGAGGCGTTGAACGAGACCGCGCTCGGCCGGAGTTGGCCCGACGGCAAGGAGCGCTTCGCCCGCTTCCGCGAGGCGGTCAGCCTGATCCGCCGGCTGTGGTCCGAGGAGCGCGTCACGTTCGAGGGGGAGTACTACCGCACCGACAAGGTGACCGTCTATGACCGCCCCGAGCACCCGGTCCCCATTTACCTGGCTGGTTCTGGGCCCGCAGCCACGCGCTACGCAGGCCGGGTCGGCGACGGTTACATCACCACGTCCGGCAAGGCTCCCGAGCTTTACACCGACACCCTGCTGCCCGCGGTCGCCGAGGGCGCGGCCAAGGCCGGCCGCACGGTCACCGACCTGGACATGATGATCGAGGTCAAGGTCTCCTTCGACCACGACCGCGACGCCGCGATGGCAGCCACCCACTTCTGGGGTGCGCTCGGGCTCAGCGCGGAGGAGAAGCACGGCGTCGATGACCCGGTCGAGATGCAGCGACTCGCCGATGAGCTCACCGTCGAGCAGACCGCGAAGCGGTTCATCGTCTCCACCGACCCCGACGAGCACGTCGCTCAGATCAAGCGCTACGTCGACCTGGGCTTCACTCACCTCGTGTTCCACGCCCCCGGCCCCGACCAGGAGCGCTTCCTGCGTCTCTACGGCGACGAGATCCTGCCCCGGTTGCGAGCTCTTCCGGCGTGACGTGGAATGGACGGGGCGCTGAGGGGTTGACCCACAGGTGACGACTTCAGCCATGCGCCGGGCTTTGCGGCGCGCTCGCGACGGAGTGACGCTCGACGTCACCGAGGCCGAGATCCTGCTCGACGCGCGCGACGACGACCTGCTCGACTTGTGCGCCTCGGCAACGCGGGTGCGCGATTCCGGGCTGGCCGCAGCCGGACGCCCCGGTGTGGTCACCTACTCGCGCAAGGTTTTCATCCCACTGACCCGCCTGTGCCGCGACCGCTGCCACTACTGCACCTTCGCCACCACCCCGAACCGGGTGGCGGCGCCGTTCCTGTCACCGGGCGAGGTGCTGGCCATCGCCGAACAGGGTCGCGCGATGGGCTGCAAAGAGGCGCTGTTCACCCTCGGTGACCGTCCCGAGGACCGCTGGCCGGCGGCCCGCGAATGGCTCGACGCGAACGGCTACGACGACACGCTCGCCTATGTGCGGGCGATGGCCATCCTCGTGCTGGAGCGCACCGGCCTGCTGCCGCACCTCAACCCCGGCGTCATGACCTGGGCCGAGTTGCAGCGGCTCAAGCCGGTCGCGCCGTCGATGGGGATGATGCTCGAGACCACGTCGCGGCGGCTCTTCGAGGACCCGCACGGCGCACACTTCGGCTCGCCGGACAAGGACCCGGCCGTACGGTTGCGGGTGCTCGAGGACGCCGGGCGGTCGAACATCCCGTTCACGACCGGGATCCTGATCGGCATCGGCGAGACTCTGGCAGAGCGCGCTGAGTCGATCTTCGCGATCCGCAAGGTCTCGCGCGCCTTCAACGGCGTGCAGGAAGTCATCGTGCAGAACTTCCGGGCCAAGCCCGACACCGCCATGGCCCGGATGCCCGACGCCGAGATCGACGACCTGGCCGCCACCGTGGCCGTGACGCGTCTGGTGCTCGGGCCGGCGGCGCGCATCCAGGCGCCGCCGAACCTGATCGGCGAGGAATACGCGCTGCTGCTCGGTGCCGGCATCGATGACTGGGGCGGTGTCTCGCCGCTGACGCCCGACCACGTGAACCCGGAGCGACCCTGGCCGCAGATCGAGCAGCTGGCCGCGCGCTCGGCCGAGGCCGGCTTCCGTCTGGTCGAACGACTGACCGTCTACCCGCACTACATCCAGGCGGGCGAGCCGTGGCTCGATCCGCGGATCATGCCGCACGTCGCCGCGCTGGCGGATCCCGAGACGGGACTGGCCCGCGAGGGGGCGCTCGCCGGCCCGATCCCGTGGCAGGAGCCCGAGGACGGCTGGCGTTCCGACGGCCGCGTCGACCTGCACACGTCGATCGACACCGACGGACGCACTGCCGATCGCCGCGACGACTTCGACAACGTCTACGGCGACTGGGAATCGGTGCGCGAGGACGCGGCGCGGATGGCGGTCCCGGAGCGGTTCAACCGTGACGTTCTCACGGCGCTGCACCACGCCGAGCGCGACCCGGCCGGGCTGTCCGACGCCGACGCGCTGGCGCTATTTCACGCCGACGGCCCGGCCCTCGAGGCCATCGCCGGGCTGGCCGACGACCTGCGGCGCGACGCGGTCGGCGACGAGGTCACCTATGTCGTGAACCGCAACATCAACTTCACCAACGTCTGCTACACCGGTTGCCGGTTCTGCGCCTTCGCGCAGCGCCGCACCGACGCCGACGCCTACACACTCTCGCTCGAGCAGGTCGGCGATCGCGCTGAGGAGGCGTGGGCGCTCGGGGCCACCGAGGTCTGCATGCAGGGCGGCATCCATCCCGATCTGCCCGGCACGGCCTATTTCGACATCGCGTCCGAGGTGAAGCGCCGCGCCCCGCAGATGCACGTGCACGCGTTCAGCCCGATGGAGGTCGTCAACGGCGCCTCGCGCACCGGACTGTCCATCCGCGACTGGCTCACCAAGGCGAAGGAGGCCGGCCTCGGGACCATCCCGGGCACGGCGGCCGAGATCCTCGACGACGACGTGCGCTGGCTGCTCACCAAGGGCAAGCTGCCGGCCGCGATGTGGATCGAGGTCATCACCACCGCGCATGAGCTCGGCCTGCGCAGTTCGTCGACGATGATGTACGGCCACGTCGACAAGCCGGCGCACTGGCTCGGGCATATGCGGGTGCTCTCGCGCATCCAGGACCAGACCGGCGGTTTCACCGAGTTCGTCGGCCTGCCGTTCATCCACACCAACTCGCCGATCTACCTCGCCGGTGTCGCCCGCCCTGGGCCGACGCTGCGCGAGAACCGGGTCGTGCATGCGATGGCCCGCATCCTGCTGCACGGGCGCATCGACAACATCCAATGCTCGTGGGTGAAACTCGGCGTCGAAGGCTCGCGGCAGATGCTCACCGGAGGTGTCAACGACCTCGGGGGCACGCTCATGGAGGAGACGATCAGCCGCATGGCGGGCAGCCAACACGGCTCGGCCAAGACGGTCGCTGAGCTGCGCGAGATCGTCGGCGGCCTGCCGGGGCGCACGACCCGCCAACGCGACACGCTCTACGGCGTGGTCAGCGACGAACGGCTCGCGGTGGCCGACACGTTCACCGGAACGCTGCCCAGCCTCGCCATTTGAGGGATACGTCACTCACCCAGGTCGATCGCGAGTCCAGGAAGGGCGACGGATAGCGGCCCGTCGAATGTCGTGCGCGCCGCGCGTTCGGCCGCAGCGGGGTCGGTGTCCGGCCAAAGGTGAGTCAGCACGAGCTGCCCGACGTGTGCGGCGGTGGCGTGCGTGCCGGCCACGCGCGCGTCGGCCAGCAGACCGCGCGAGGCCGGTGGGACGTCATCGACGAAGGTCGCCTCTGCCAGCAGCAGCCACGCGCCATCGGCCAGCTCCGCCACCGCGGGGTCGGCGCCGCCGTCACCGGTATAGGCGATTGCCACGTCTCCGGCGGTGATCCGCACGCCGACGTTGGGCACGAAATGCGACAGCGACCGTGTGTTCAGCTGGAAGGGACCGATGGTGAAGCCGTCGCCAGCGCCGAACTCCCGCAGGGTGTACGTCCCAGACAGCATCTGCCCGTCTAGGGCCAGAACCGCGTCGGCCGCACCCGGCGGCGCGAACACCGGCAGTGGCCGTGGCGGGTGTTCGCTCAAATGCCTCGCGCGCAGCAGGGGATTCAGGTCTGCGCAGTGATCGGCATGGCCATGACTGACAAACACGGCGTCGACCGCCGGCGCGGCGACGCGTCTCAGCAGCTCCGGCAGGGTGGCATACCCGGGATCCACCAGCAGCAGGAAGCCGTCCTGCTCGATCAGGTAGCCGCTGCAGCCCCGCTGTGGCGTGGGCCACGCGCCGCCGCCACCAAGGACAGTGATCCGCATGGCGATCGACCCTACTTCGGCTCAACAGGAAGGGTGGGGCTACAGCCAGTCCTTACGTTTGAAGAGCAGATACAGCCCACCCGCGACGAGGATGATCGAGGCCAGACTCAGCTCGAAGCCCCAGGTCTGCGAGAACCCGGGATAGGGCACGTTCTGCCCGAAGTACCCGGTGATCGCCGTGGGCACCGCGATGATCGCCGCCCACGACGTCAGCTTCTTCATGACCGTGTTCATCCGGGCATCCGCGAGTGACAGGTTCGTCTCGAAGATGGAGGAGATGATGTCGCGCAGTGACTCGGTCCATTCCGCCACCCGCAGCACGTGGTCGTAAAGGTCCTCGTAGTACGGCGCGAGTTCGGCGTAGGTGTCGCCCTCCGTGGCGCGGCGCATGACGGTGTTGACGACCTCGCGCATGGGCAGCACCGCGCGGCGGACCTGCACCAGCGACTTGCGCAACGCGAACGTCCGTCGCTGCAGCTGATTGGCCACGCTCGGCTTCTCGTCGAACAGGAGATCCTCGATCTCCTCAATTTCGTCGTCGAGCGACTCGATCGCCTCGAAGTACCCGTCGACGATCTCGTCGAGCAGACCGTGGATCAGTGCGCGCGTGCCGAACTTGATCAAATCGTAGTTGTCGTCCCACCGCTGCACGACGGCAGCCATGTTGAATCTGTCGTCAAGCCGGACGGTGACGAAGCCGCGCTTCAAGCTGAAGGCTGAGACCCGGCTGGTGACCAGATCCTGGGTGTCTGCGCTGTGTTCGACCGCGTAGGCCGTCAGGAACAGGTGCGTGGCGTAGCGGGTGGCCTTGGGCCGCTCGTGTTCGCCGGTCGCATCCTCGATCGCGTGCCGGTCCAGGCTGAGTTCCTCGGCGAGCTGGCAGAGCAACTCCTCATCCGGTGAACACAGGTCCGCCCACACGAGGCAGTCCGGCTGCTCGAGGTACTCCGAGAAGTCCTCGAACGGGAAATTCTCGAGCTCGAGTGTTCCGTCGCGCCATAGACGCGTGCGGACTGCCTGGGTCGTCATGGCTCAAGTGTGCCGTGGCGGACGCGCAACACACGGCAGCACGTATACGTTTCCGAATGTGAAGTGGACTGAGGATCGGCTACCGAGCGTGACCGGCCGTATCGCGGTGATCACCGGGGCGAACTCCGGGATCGGGTGGTTCACCGCTCGCGAGCTCGTGCGGCACGGAATGCGCGTCATCCTCGCCTGCCGTGACGTGCCTCGCGGCGAGCAGGCGGCCACCAAGATCCGCTCCGCGGTGGGCAACGCTGACGTCGACGTAGCCGAGCTGAATCTCGCCTCGATGAAGTCGGTGCAGAAGTTCGCCGAGTGGTGGCGCGGACCGCTCGACCTGCTCATCAACAACGCCGGTGTCATGGCGCCGCCGAAGCTGGTGACCACCGAGGACGGCTACGAGCTTCAGTTCGGCACGAACCACCTCGGCCACTTCGTGCTGACCGGTCTGCTATTGCCCGACCTGCTCACCTCTCCGGCGCCCCGCGTGGTCACGGTGGCCTCCATCGCGCACCATGGCGGGACAGACAGCGTCCTCGAGGGAAATGTCGGCGAGGCCTACCACCCGCAGCGCACCTACTCGAACTCCAAGCTGGCCAATCTGCTCTTTGCCCAGGAACTGCAACGGATGGCTACCGAGCGCGAACTGCCGCTGGTATCGGTCGCGGCGCATCCGGGCGTCTCATCGACGGGGCTGGTCGGCGACCCGCAGGGCATGGGTGCCAACCTCTTCATGCGCAAGGTGGCGCCTGCGTTCGTCAAGGTGTTCACCCAGTCGGCACGGGCCGGGGCCCGGGCGACGCTCTACGCCGCGACCGAGGCCGAGCCTGGCTCCTACACCGGTCCGCAACGACTGGGCGAAACGCGCGGTCCCATCGGGGCGGCCAAGCTGTCGAGGTCCGCCCAGGACGAGGAGTTGGCCCGTCGGCTGTGGCTGGTCAGTGAGGAACTCACCGGGTTCCACTACCCCTGGCCCTCTTAGCGAGGTCCGTAGACTGCGGGCATGCAGGCCGATCTCGTTCTGGTGGTCGACTACGGCGCGCAGTACGCGCAGCTGATCGCCCGGCGGGTCCGCGAGGCGCACGTCTACTCCGAGATCGTGCCGCATACGACGCCGGTGGCCCAGATGCTGGCCCGCCGGCCCAAGGCGATCATCCTGTCCGGCGGCCCGGCCAGTGTGTACGCCGTCGGCGCGCCGGCTACCGACCCGGCGCTGTTCACGGCCGGCGTCCCTGTCTTCGGGATCTGCTACGGATTCCAGGCCATGGCTCAGGCGCTCGGCGGCACGGTCGCCCACACCGGCGACTCGGAATTCGGGCGCGCCGCACTGGCGGTGTCCGAGCCGGGCGTGCTGCTGCACGGCCTGCCGTCGGAGCAGCAGGTCTGGATGAGCCACGGCGACGCGGTGACCCAGCCGCCGCCGGGCTTCACCGTCAACGCAGTGACGGCCGGCGCGCCCGTCGCGGCCTTCGAGGACGTCGCGCGCGGGCTGGCCGGCGTCCAGTTCCACCCCGAGGTGCTGCATTCCGAGCACGGCCAGGCGATCCTGCGGCACTTCCTGTATGACATCGCCGGCGCGCGGGCCAGCTGGACCGAGGCCAACATCATCGACGAGCAGGTGGCCAAGATCCGCGCCGAGGTCGGCGGCAAACGGCTGGTGTGCGGGCTGTCCGGCGGCGTCGATTCGGCCGTCGCCGCCGCGCTGGTGCAGCGGGCCGTGGGCGATCAGCTCACCTGCGTGTTCGTC
This sequence comes from Pseudonocardiales bacterium, assembly GCA_040006035.1. Taxonomy (GTDB): domain Bacteria; phylum Actinomycetota; class Actinomycetes; order Mycobacteriales; family Jatrophihabitantaceae; genus QHCC01. The sequence goes on from JBDTXT010000006.1 coordinate 14,681, forward strand.
GATCACGGACTGCTGCGGGCCGGCGAGGCTGAGCAGGTCGAGCGCGACTTCGTCGCCGCCACGGGGGTGCGGCTCAAGGTCGTCGACGCGGTCGATCAGTTCCTCAACGCGCTGGCCGGCGTCAGCGACCCTGAGGAAAAGCGCAAGATCATCGGACGGGAGTTCATCCGGGTCTTCGAGGCCGCCGCGCGCGAGGTCGTCGCTGACGCCGGTGCGCACGGTGAGAGCGTCGAGTTCCTCGTGCAGGGCACGCTGTATCCGGACGTGGTCGAGTCGGGCGGCGGGTCGGGCACCGCCAACATCAAGAGCCACCACAACGTCGGCGGCCTGCCGGACGACCTCGAGTTCGCGCTCGTCGAGCCGCTGCGATCGCTGTTCAAGGACGAGGTGCGCCGCGTGGGCGAGCAGTTGGGGCTGCCGGCCGAGATCGTCTGGCGCCAGCCGTTCCCCGGCCCCGGCCTCGGCATCCGGATCGTCGGCGAGGTCACGGCCGAACGCCTCGACGTCCTGCGGCGAGCCGATTCGATCGCCCGCGCCGAACTGTCTGCCGCCGGGCTGGATCGCGACATCTGGCAATGCCCGGTGGTGTTGCTGGCCGACGTCCGCTCGGTGGGTGTGCAGGGCGACGGCCGCACGTACGGCCACCCCGTGGTGCTGCGGCCCGTCTCATCCGAGGACGCGATGACCGCCGACTGGACGCGGGTGCCCTACGACGTGCTCGAACGGATCTCGACGCGCATCACCAACGAGGTGCGCGAGGTGAACCGGGTCGTGCTGGACGTGACGTCCAAGCCGCCCGGCACCATCGAATGGGAATGACCTGCGCCGACGCCGCCTAGGCAGCACCGGCGCAGGTCGGTGTCACGCTCAGCCGCGCACGACCGTGATCCGGCCGTCGGCGACGTGCACGTCGATCCTCAGCGCCGGGCCGGTCGCGCCCGCGACAGGAAAGATCGTGCGGTTGATGTTGTAGCCACCATGCTCGCCCGGACGCTCGCCGACGAGCTCCTCGCCGTCGACAAGCACATCGCCGAAGTGCACGTTGGCGTCGACTGTCAGGTTCATCCCCGACGGCACGAGGATCCGTACTTCACCGGCGGCCAGCGTCATGTCGACGGTGCGCGCTTTGTCGAGCGTGCCGACGCGGCGCAGGTCGAGTGTGCTCTGCCCGAACGCCAGCCGATAGGTCGAGGAGAGGTCAGCCGCGTTGGTCGGCGTCCACTCCCGCTGCCCGAAGCCGTCGTGCAGGCGGGCCGGCGAACCGGCGAATGCCACCAGTCCGATGACGGACGGGACCAGCAGCCCGGCCAGGGTCCACGGCGTGCGACGCAAGACCATGCCTACGAGCAACCCCAACCCGACGATCCCCAACGTCGTCCAGAAGTACACCGGCAGGTCGATGCCGTTGGCGGCGTCGACCAGGCCGAGAATCGCGAGCGTCACGATCAGCGTCCCGAGCGTGGCCAGCCGCACTGGCAGCGCGCGCCGGCGCCGCAGCCGGCTTGCGGCCTTGGCTTCGATGATCCACTGGCGCGTCTCGCGCATCCACGTCGGCGAGTTCGGGTCGGCCGCCGGCGGTGCCTCCCCTTCCTTGGCCAGGTTCACGGTGGAGCTCGGTCCCGGGGTAGGGGCCGGTGCGGCGGCTTCGCCGCGGCCGTGCCGTCCGAAGATCGCGACCAGCACGATCACGATCACCATGACCGGGAAGACCGGTCCGGGGGCCCACCAGCTGAACGCCACGCCCCACAGCACGAGTGCGGCGGCGGACGCGACCAGCCATACCGGCACCCGGCGGCGCCGCAATTCGCTCACGAACCGGTCGATCGGCGCGTCGACCGTGCCCTGCTCGGGGATCGCAGCCCAGGCCACGAGGTAGGCGAGCACCCCCGCGCCGCCGAAGAACGCAGCAGTGGCGAACAGGACGCGGAACAGCACCGGGTCGACACCGAAGTACTCGCCCAGGCCGCCGGACACGCCGGCACCGACCCGATCGGAGCGGCTGCGGCGCAGCACGCGGGTGGGCGGGGCGGGGGCAGGGGGCAGCGGCGCGGTTGGGCCGTTGGACTGGTCAGTGGTGGTCATGGCGACAACAGTGTCTCGTGAGAACAGTTCCGGCATCGGGTGCTGCCCTGATCCTTACCCTGACTTCTCCCATCAGGGCAGCCACTGATGCCACCGGCGCCCATCTACAGGGATCATGGAGTCGTGACCACCGCCGTCCCCACGACTCCTCGCCTGTATCGGCGACCCGGATCGTGGCGCCCGGCCGGTGTGGCGTCCGGCATCGCCGGGCACCTCGGCGTGCCGGTCCGGCTCGTCCGGCTGAGCTTCGTGGCCCTGGCGGCGGCCGGCGGCCTCGGCGTAGCGCTGTACGGCGCCTACTGGATCGTCCTGCCGCCGGCCCCCGACGCGCGGCCCAGCCGCATTCCGCAGTGGCTGGAGTATCTGCTCGCCGTCCTGGCGGCCATTGTTGCTATCGGCGGCGTCGCGTACGCCATGCCGCTGAACGGCGTCTTCGTCCCGACGCTGCTGGGCTGCCTCGGTGGCGCGCTCATCTGGCGACAGGCGACCGAGCCGGAGCGGGACCGGTGGCGGCGACTGTCGCGCTCGTCGTTGTCGGCCGACCGCGACGAGAGAGTGGGCCGCATCCGGCTGGCCGCCGGCGCCGCGTTCGTGGTCGGCGGTGGAGCCATCGTCCTGGCCCGGGCGAACTTCTCGGCGATCCGCGACGGTCTGCTGGCCGTGACGGTGACGGTCGTCGGGATGGCTCTGCTGACCGGACCGTGGTGGATGCGGATGGTGTCGCAGTTGGGCGCCGAGCGCAGTGAGCGCATCCGGTCACAAGAGCGAGCCGACATCGCCGCCCACCTGCACGACTCGGTGCTGCAGACCCTCGCGCTCATCCAGCGCAACGCCGCCTCGCCGCGTGAGGTCAGCCGGCTGGCCCGCGGCCAGGAACGCGAACTGCGCACGCTGTTGTACGGCGACCGCACAGTGTCCGGGCAATTGGCCGACGAGCTGCGGCTGGCCGCCGCCGAGGTCGAGGACGCCTACGCGATCACCGTCGAGGCCGTCGTCGTGGGCGATGCGGCGCTCGACGACGGCCTGGCGGCCGCAGCGGCAGCCGCGCGCGAGGCGCTGGTCAACGCCGCCAAGCACGCGGGCGTCACCGAGGTGTCGCTGTACGCCGAGGTCGAGGCCGAGGCGGTGAGCATCTTCATCAAGGACCGCGGCGTCGGCTTCGACCTGGACGCGGTTGCCGCCGACCGGCAGGGGGTACGCGGATCGATCATCGGGCGCATCGAGCGCCATGGTGGGGATGTCAAGATCCGCACCCAACCGGGCAGCGGCACCGAGGTAGAGATCAGGATGCCCATCCAATGACCACCCGAGTCCTGCTCGTCGACGACCACGCAATGTTCCGTTCCGGCGTACGGGCAGAGCTGGGTGACCGAGTGAACGTCGTCGGCGAAGCCGGGACGCCCACCGAGGCAATCAGCGCCATCCGCGCCAGCCGACCGGAGGTGGTGCTGCTCGATGTGCACATGCCCGACGGTGGCGGGCTCGCGGTGCTGGAGGCGATTGCGCCGGAACTGCCCGAGATCCGCTTCCTGGCCCTGTCGGTGTCCGACGCGGCCGAGGACGTCATCGCACTCATCCGAGCCGGGGCTCGCGGCTACGTCACCAAGACGATCTCGGCCGACGATCTGGCTGATGCGATCACCCGGGTGGCCGACGGCGACGTGGTATTCAGCCCGCGACTGGCCGGGTTTGTGCTGGACGCGTTTCGCGATTCGCCGGTCGCGCCGGCCGTCGACCCGAACTTCGACCAGCTCACGCCCCGCGAACGCGAGGTGATGCGGTTGCTGGCCCGCGGCTATGCCTACAAGGAGATCGCCGCTGAGCTGTTCATCTCGATAAAGACCGTCGAGACGCATGCGTCCAACGTGCTGCGCAAGCTGCAGCTGTCGAGCCGGCACCAGCTGACGCGCTGGGCTGCCGACCGCCGCATGCTGTGAAAGGGAGGGGGTCAGCGGGAGCCGCGGCAGACCTGCAGGACGGAGTCAGCCAACTGCGGGCCGTGCGGCCCGAGTCCGGCTCGGTAGGCGTCGAGGATGACCCGTTCGCGGCCGAGTTCGACCCGGGTGCCGCCGGCATTCATCCGGGCGGTCTGGATGCGCGCCGACAGCCGGACGCGCTCGGCGACGAGCCGCACGATCGCGGCGTCGAGTGAGTCGATCTGGCCGCGCAGGGTCGGTACGGCGTCATCGTTGACGATGTCGGTGGTGTCGGGCCCAGTGGTCATGGCGCTCATCGGTATTCCTCTCGGTGGCGACCAGGTCACAAGGCCAGGAACGACGAAACGCCCCGGGACTCGCGGCCCGGGGCGTCGGTTGGGGTGAGTGATCAGCCAGAAACGACGGGCACCGAGGCGCGGTACCCGTAGAAAAACTCGTAAGAGTGGCTTAGCACGGGGCCATCGTGACACGGCGCACCGCGCCCCGTCCACCCGGACCCACGCGCAGTGCTGCGCTACGGGCTGAGTGACGCGGTACTGCGCACCACTCACGCCCAAACGCACCATCCACCGGCACCTGGCCGACGGGGGTCGCACGTAGGCTGGGATGGATATGAGTTCAGACGTCGACAGCCCCGTTTCCCCGCCCGCGGACCCCGCACCGCAGCGTCCGCGGACCTGGCTGGCGGTCGATCCGGCGACCCTGCTCGACGGCTTGAATCCCCCGCAGCGGGCCGCTGTCGTGCACCAGGGCGGCCCATTGCTGATCGTAGCGGGCGCAGGGTCGGGCAAGACCCGCGTCCTCACCCACCGCGTCGCCTACCTGCTCGCCGAGCGCGGTGCGCAGCCGGGCGAGATCCTGGCCATCACCTTCACCAACAAGGCCGCCGGCGAGATGAAAGAGCGGGTGACCGCGCTCGTCGGGCCGCGCGCCAAGGCCATGTGGGTGAGCACGTTCCACTCGATGTGCGTGCGCATCCTGCGGGCCGAGTCAAAGAGCCTGGGGCTCAAGTCCTCGTTCTCGATCTATGACGCCGATGATTCCAAGCGGCTGATGACGCTGGTCGGCCGCGAGCTGGATCTCGACCCCAAGCGCTACCCGGCCCGCTCGCTGTCGGCGCAGATCAGCAACCTCAAGAACGAACTGGTGACCGCCGACACGTGGGCCGAGCAGGCCAGCAACGCGCACGAGAAGGTGCTCGCCGAGGCCTACACCCGTTACCAGCGCCGGCTGCTGCAAGCGCACGCGCTCGACTTCGACGACCTGATCATGTCGACCGTCGGCCTGCTGCAGAACCACCCTGCCGTGGCCGAGCACTACCGGCGGCGGTTCCGGCACATCCTCGTCGACGAGTACCAGGACACCAACCACGCGCAGTACGTCCTGGTGCGCGAGCTGACCAAGGCCGTCGGGGGCGGCGAGCCCGGCGAGCTCGCGGTGGTGGGCGACGCCGACCAGTCCATCTACGCCTTC
>JBDTXT010000007.1:0-19821 GCA_040006035.1 Pseudonocardiales bacterium
TGTACATGATGTAGGCACGGATGATCGCGCCGGCTGACATGCGCACGTGCTGGAACGTCGACTTGAACAGCCGTGACTCGCGGGTCTTCTCGTTGGTGAGGACCGGGATGCTCGTGATCTTCAGCTTCTTGTTGCCCGCCTGGATGATCGTCTCCATGCAGTAGCTGAACCGGGTGATCGTGTTCAGCACCATCAGGCTCTCGCGCGAATAGGCCCGAAAGCCGCTGGCGGCATCGGGTAGGTCGGTACCGGCGGCGACGTTGACGATCTTGCTGCCGAACTTCTGCAGCGCGATCTTCGCGCGGGAGAAGTGCTCGACCAAATGCACCTGCCGGTCGGCGATGACGATGTCGGCCTTGCCTTCGATGATCGGTTGCACCAGATCAGCGATCCGCTCCTGCGGGTACTGGTTGTCGCCGTCGGTGTTGACGACGATGTCGGCACCTAGTTCGAGCGCGCGTTGGACGCCGTCATGGAAGGAGCGCCCCAGTCCGCGGGTGCGGGCGTGGTTCACAAAGTGGGTGACGCCGTGCGCTTTGGCCACCTCGACCGTGCGGTCGGTGGATCCGTCGTCGATGATCATGATGATGATCTCGTCGATCCCTGGGATCTCCCGCGGAATCGACTGCAGCACGAGCGGCAGGGTGTCTTCCTCGTTCAGACATGGCACTTGGACAACTAGACGCAACTTGATGAACCTCGCTCGTTAGTGCGGGCGCCCAAGCCGGGCAGATCGCCCGAGACTGGCTGGAACTGCTGGGTGGAGAATACCGTGAGGGCTATTCAGGTCCCAATTGTCGCTGGGACGGGGTGCTGGTCGCGGCGGGTCGCATCGTCGCGGCCGGTCGCATCGCGCCAGAGGCTCACGGCCGTGGCTGCGGCTAGCGCCACAGTGAGCACTACGATCGAGACGCTCACCGCCGTGGGGAACGGCGCCCAGTCCAGGACGAAGCGTAGCCCGGTCCTCAGCCCCTGGATCCGGTCCGCGGTAGGGCTGGACAGCTCGACGCTGATGAGTTCGTACCCGCAGCCGGCCAGGAACAACAATGCAGCCGTCAACGCGGCGAGCGGCAGCCAGCGCCGTAGTCGACCGGCCACCACGTACAGGGCCACCGCGGAGCAGATCACCGGCCCCAGCAGCGCGGGCATGATGTAGCGCGACTGGACTCCACCGAGCGGGTGATTCTGGAAGTAGTTGGCTCGGGCATTGACGTAGATGACGGCCAAGGTGAGCGTCGCGGGCAGGAGCAGGCTCACTGCCCGGGCAGTCGTCCAGCCCGGCAGGTCGAAACGGGAGCGCAGCCGGGACAGGCCGACGAGGACGCCTGCGACCTGACTGATGATGAACACCCCTGCGACGAGCAACAGCAGCGAGTGCGGCAGCGAGGGAAGGTCGGTCAGACCCAGCGCGCCCCAGATGCGTTGGCCGAGCAGGTGGAAGAAGCTGGCGAAGAAGTGCAGGTCGCTGCCGTGCGGACGATCGGCGCCGAAACCCTGCTGTCGCAGATGGCTGGAGAGCTTCGCGAATCCGTTCGGCTGCACCGCGCCGTATACGACCAGGTTGCGGATCCACCACCAGCCGCCCAGGGCGAACCCGATGGCGCCGGACGCCACGATGCCCCGCCACGACGCACGCACCCGGTCGCGTAGCGAGCCGTCCACGCCGAGCAGGTAGGCCAGCACGATTGCCGGCGGCAAGGCGAGTGGAAACCCCTTCGTCAGCAGCGAGCCGCCCCAGGCCAGGCCGAGCAACACCGCGGTGCGACGGGTCTGGTCCCCCCACGCGACGCGCACGAGCAGGGCGCTGACGGCCACCGTCAGCAGAGTCAGCAGCGAGTCGTTGGTGACCGACGCGCCGATGCGCAGGTAGGTCGGCATCGACAATGGGATGATCGCCGCGACCAGCGCGATAGCACCGTTCCCCGTCGCCCGCCGCGCCGCCGCGTAGATGAGCAACGGCACCGGCGCCATCAGCAGGATGGACAGCAAGCGCAGCCAGAAGACCTGGATGTCGAAGCGTTGATGACTCCAATTCGGCAAGAGGTAGCTGAATCCGGCTGCCAGGCCGTAATACAGGGGTGGATGTTGCACCATCTGGTTCGGATACGGATTGCGCGACGGGCCGCGGCCGAGTTCGTCGAAGGACTTGCGGGCCGATCTCGTTGGCACCGGCTTGGCGCCGATGTGCGTGCCGTCCTGCATCCTGGGCACCTGGTTGTAGGCCTTGTCGACGCCGACCTGGTAGCGACGCTCACCCACGCCGTCCAACCACTCCCCGTGGCGATGTGCGATCACGTAGTCGATGTGGGCGATCTCGTCCGGGGATTGGAACGGGGGGTAGATCACGGTCGTCGCCAACATGAGCATGGCCTGCAACGCCATGATGAACCAGATCGCAAGTGGGAAGCGACGCGGCGGAGGCTGCTCGGCCGGATCGTCGCCGTTCGCTCGATCCGGCGCGCCAGTCATTCGGGTGCGCACCGTCAGTCGGACTCGGAGCCGACCAGCACACGGGGGGCGGGCGGGCGGGCAACCGGTTCGGTACGTGCGCCCATGACTGCGAGGACGACCAGCGTCGCCACTGCCACGCCGCCGGCCGCCGCGAGAAGCAGCGCCGTCACGGGCGCCGGGAACGGCGCCCACCCGGCCACGTAGTGCAGGGCGTCCTTCAACCGCTGGAGCCGGTCCGGGCTGTTGCTGGACATCTCGACGTCGAGCACGGTGTAGACCGACGCACCGACGAACATCAGGGTGGCAGTGAGGGTCGCGAGCGGCATCCAGCGCGCCGCGCGTCCGGCCAGGACGTGCGCCACGACCGCCACGCAGATGACCAGACCGATGAGTGCGGGAAGCAGGTAACGCACTTGGATGACGCTCAACTGCCGCCCGTGCAGATAGATCCGGCGCGACGCGTAGTACATCGTCACCAGCATCAGCAGCGCCGGCACGATCAACGTGATTGCCCGGCCCAGCGTCCAGGACTCCACCCCCGCCAGAACACCCCGGGCGGCGAAACGAGGATGGGCGATCGCGAGCGAGAACAGCAGGGCAGTAACCAGGAGGATGGCCATCGTGAACAGGATCCAGTGGTCCAGTGACGGCCCGTCGACCAGGCCGAGCGACCCCCAGATCCGCTGACCGAGGAGCCGGAAGAAGTTGGGCAGCAGATTCAGATCGGTACCACCGGTGCGGTCCTTGCCGAACCCCGCTTGGCGCACCGAGTCCGACAAGGTGGAGTAACCGTCCGGCTGCACTGTCCCGTACACGATCAGGTTGCGGATCCACCACCAGCCGCCGATGGCACTCCCGACGCCACCGGCGACCGCGATGCCGGGCCAGATTCGCCGCACCCGCTCGCGCAGCGAACCATTCGCACCGATCAGGTAGGCCAGTGCTATCGCCGGGGGTATCGAGAGCGCGAATCCCTTGGTCAGCAGTGCCGCACCCCAGGCCAGGCCGAGCAGGAAAGCAGTCCGGCGGCTCAGATCGCCCCACGCGATCTTGACCAACAAGGCGACGACGACGGTGCCCAACAGGATCATGAGCGCGTCACTGGTCACTGCCCCGCCCGTGCGCAGGTACAGCGGGATCGAGAGCGGAACCGTCGCCGCGACCAGGCCGAGACTCTGACGCGGCGATATCTGCTGGGCTGCGCGGTAGATCAACAGTGGGACCGGGAGCAGGAGCAGGACAGATAACAGCCGTAGCCAGAAGATCTGGATGTCGAAGCGTTGATGACTCCAATTTGGCAGGAGGTAGGTGAATCCCGCCGCCAGCCCGTAATACAGCGGGGGGTGCTGAACCATCTGATTCGGAAACGGGGTATCGGCTTTCCCGGTGCCCATCGCGTCGAAGGACGTGCGCGCGGATCGAGGTAGCGGCGTCACCCCACCGACATGCTGATTGAACTGAATTCCGGGGATCAGGTACTGGGCGCGTAGAACGCCGGCCTGGTAGCGACGCTCACCGGGCCCGTCGAACCATTCGCCCTGGCGGTGGGCGATCACATAGTCGATGTGGGCGACTTCGTCCGGTTCCTGGTACGGCGGATACAGGACGGTCATTCCGATCATGAGCGCGGCCTGCAGCGCGACGACGAACCAGATCGCGAGCGGGAACCGTCGCTGCCGCTCGACGGGCGCTGGCTCGGATGTGCCTTCGTCAGTCACGTCGTCGACGGCCCGGGTTGCCACGGCCACAAGATACCGTCGAGTGAGTTGCCACCGGCCGTCCGGTCCCGGCGACGCGACGCGATCGCTCAGCCCCGCCGGGCGCGCACGCGCTCGCCGACCACCCGGCGGGCCTTGTTCTTCGCACGTCGCGCGAAGTCGCGCGCGGCCCAATACAGCGAGCGGGCCGAGACTGCGGGCTCGGCCGGCCTCGCGCCCGGTTTCGCGATCACGAAGACTTCGTTGAACTCGGCGTCGAGACCGCGGCTGCGATCGAGCGTGTGGAACACCTCGACGCTGGTTTTCGACCATTGCGACATGAGCGCCTCGAAGTCGTAGCCGTAGTCATAGGTCACCAGCGCCTTGTTGTCGCCGATCGGGTTGCCGTGGTACTCCTCCGGCAGCAGGTAATCGATCGAACCATCGCCGCGCAGCGCCGCCCGACGCACCGTCTCGAGCAGACCCTTGTGCTTGGGTGCGGTGAAGATGTGTGCGCCGCCGGGCTTCAGGGTGCGGTGGATCTCGGCAATGGCACGGTCCGGGTGGAACACGTGCTCGAGGACGTCCTGCGTGATGAAGATGTCGATGGACTCGTCCGGGTAGGTGAGGTTCTCGACGTCCTCGCTGCGTACCCCGTTCTCGGCGGTCTGGCCGCGGGGGACATCGGGGAAGTACTGCGACGCGCTGTACTGCGAGGCGTACCGGCTGATGAAGTCATTCGACGGCGAGGATTCATGGATGACCAGCTGCTCCCAGCCCGGCATGCGGGTGTCCAGCACCGCCTGGATGTGGCGTTGGCGTGGGATCGAACCGCACTTGGTACAGACGTAGAAATCGCGTAGCCATTCCTGCGGCGACCGGAAGACGGTATTGCTGCGGCAGCAAGGGCAGAATCCCTCGTTCTCGACGACATACTTCGGCTCACCGCTGCTGCCAGGGCTCATGTCGCTCATCCCTGCTTGCGCCTGGCCCAGGTGCCGGCCAGCCGCCGGCCGGCTCCGACGCCACGGCGCAGTTCGCGGCGCAGCAGCGGGCCCACTCTGCGGGCGAGCGTCCGGGCTACCGTCGTCGGCGAAGCGGCATGCGGACCTCGGACCATGACCACGACGGCCTGCGAGACGACGGTGCCGCTGGGGATCCATTCGACGACGGTGAACCCTGCGGCGCCCCACACCCTTTCGATGTAGGACGGCGGAGCGACCGCCCATCCGTAATAGTCGCCCGTGCGGATCTCGCCGCCTCCGCTGCCGGCATATTGGATCTCGCCGTTGGCGTAGCCGCGCTGTGCCGCTTCGATGTCCGGGAACGTGGTGGCCAGGTTCTCGGCGAACCCCTTCGCGTTGTCGACCCGCACGGCCTCCTGAGCGCCTGCGACAGTGGCGAAGAAGCTGGCGTCCAGGACCGTGATGGCCACGATTCCGCCGGGAGCTATCACCCGCCCGAACTCCGCTGCCCAGGCCTCGTGAGCCGGACCGGACAGGTGGGAGAAGACACTGAACGCCACCGCCGCGTCGACGGCGCCCTGGCCGAGTACTGACGGGGGTTGCGGCGAGATCGTCAGCGCGTTGACCCCGGGCAGGGACACGTTCAACAGCGCCGTCATCTCAGGGTCGACGTCGAGCGCAAGGATCTGCGTCGGCGCCACCTTGGTGAGCAGCGTGCGGGTGATGCGGCCCCAGCCGGCACCGAAGTCGACGATGCGAGAGAGGTCGGCGAATCGACCCGGTCCGTGCTTGACCGCGAAGTCGTCGACGACCGTGACGAACGACTCCGCCTCCTCATAGGCCTCGGCATAGGAACGACCGACGAACTTCATCTGGGTCTTCTCGGGCGGGTTCACCGGAGCAGCCCGCTCGACGTCCACGACCTCGGGCAGCTCATCGAGCGACGAGGCGTTCGCAAACGCCAAAACCTGCTCGGAGAACTGGTGCTGACTCACACGTACCTCCGTACTCGGCAGGCGAGATCGCGTGCCAATCGTGGATGAATTTCCGACATACCTACCACAGCCGGTCGGGTCGGTGCCGATCCGCGCAGCTCACCCGGAGACGACATCGCGCACCGCGTGCAGGTAGGAGCGCCCGAAGCGGCGGGTGGGCTCGAGTACGGCACCCTCTGCCCACTCGTTCCAGGCATTGACGAACACGACCCGGCTGTCGGGCTCGCGTTCCGCGACAGCGGAACAGGCTGCCGAGAGCCAGCGGCGGAACGTGTACGGATTCGCTCCGAACCAGAGATCAGGCTGCCACTGCCGCCGAGCGGTGTTGTCGAAGGTGACCATGACACCGGGGTAGGAGGCCTCGGGCAGGCGCAGCATCGAGCGCTGCGCTGCGGCGACCATCGACTGGTAGCGCAGGATGTTGCCGCTGAACCGTTTGTGGACTCTCAGACCGCCTTGAGGGACCCATTCCCACTTGTGGTTGTGCGGAGGGAAACCCAACGTGCCGTCGAGCCCGTCGGCCGACGCCGTGCCGGCCAACCCGTCGAACTCCTTCGCGACGTCGACGGACAGGATGACCAGTTCGCCGACGCCGGCCTCGACCGCCCGCTTACGCCAATGCTCGAGGACCGCCTGGTAGTCCGGGATCTGCGCGATGCGGTACACGGCGAGAATAGGCTTGCCGTCGATGCGCAGATAGCGTGAATCGGCCAGGAACTGCATGACGTCGTCGATGAAGTCAGTCGCGGGGACGCGTGCATAGTCTTGCCCCATCAGCACATCCGAGGAGCGGCCGTCCCAACGCCTGGTCCAGTTCTCGTTGGCCCACATGATGCAGAACGGCTTGTTGACCTCGCTCTCCGCGAGCTTGTCGATCGGCATGTTGAGCAGTCGCTGCCCGGCGAACCAGTAGTAGTAGTACATGAATCCCTCGACGCCGTGCGCTGCGGCGAGGTCCATCTGCTCCTGCCGGACGACGTCCAGGCGCAGGTCGTAGAAGCCGAGGTCCGAGGGCAGGTTCGGCTGGTTGTGCCCGAGGTACACCGGCTGCGCTGCGGTGACGTTGCTCCACTCGGTGAACCCCTTGCCCCACCACGCGTCGTTCTCGGGCGTGGCGTGAAACTGCGGCAGGTAGAAGGGGATGACTCGCGCCCGCCGGATTCGCCGGGCGGAGCGGCGATAGCGGTGCCACGACGTCGGATCCGCCACTCGGACATCCTGGCGGATGACCATGCCCAGGCCAGCCTCGCTGCTGAGCAGCCCGATGGAACGCTCGACCGCGTGGGCGGTGGTGCCGTCGATCTGGCCGGCTTCCGGGTCGAAGTCCAGCTCGCTCATCATCAGCGAGCGCAGGCCCTGGAGGACGAATCCCCTGATCCAGTAGAACGATCCGGCTGGGAACAGCAGGTGATCGCGATCGACCGGCAGCTCGATGCGGCGCAGCAACGCCTGGGTCAGCTCGAAATCGCCACCCCAGTAGTCAACGCCGAGCAGGCTGCCGGGTGCGGTGACAAGGCCGAGGTCGGGGTCCTCGGCGAAGGCGCTGAGAATCGTCTCGACGTTGTCTCGGGTGCCGAGCAGGTTCTCGAACAACGTCGTGCGCCATTCGGTGCCACTGCCGGAGAGGCTCTCGTGTTCGGCGCGCCATTCGCTGCGCTTGGTGTGTAGCTTCAGGACGATTTCGTACGGGTCGAGCAGCCCGGCGTTGACCACGTAGAGCATCGGCAGGATGTCGCGGCCGTGGTTTTCGACATCGAGGACGATGACGTTCCTGGCCAGCGGCAGCGACGACGTGTCGACGCTCAGCGCCGCTCCGGTCGCGTTGGTGACGATGACGTCGAACTCGACCGGCAGCGCGGCGAGCTGCTCGACCAGCTCGGAGACGAGTTCGGGGTAGAACGCGTGCACGAGCACGCCGATGCGGCTCGGCTCGGCGAACGTCTCGAGCTTCGGGCGCCAGGCATCGGGAAATCCTGAGGAGCGCTCCAGCCGGCGTTCGACCCAGTCCTGGAAGTCAACCGGCGTGTGCGGGCCGCGGCGACGTTGCCATTCGGCGAAGGCGGCCCGCTGGGACAGCAAGATCGCACGCGCACGGGAGGCGCGGCGCCTGACGCCCGCTATCGTGATCCGCCTCATCCTCACCGGTTAGATCCAATCCTCGATCTGCTCGCCGAACACAGCCCTGACCTCACGGGCCACCCACTCTGCGCGCGGCACGACGTCTGGGTTGCGTAGAACCTCACGCTTGACGAAGGGGAATCCTCGCTCGAGGAGCCGCCACCAGCCTCTGATGACCGGATTGTCGCCCGGTTGGACGACGTCGTCGGCGCGGAACCCGGCCACGATCCCGTAGCCCTCCTGCTGCAGCATGCGGCTGAGGCCGAGTTCGTAGCGCCGGACGATATTCCACTTGTCGTGCTCTTCTCGCACGTCGGCGAAGAAGGCAGCCAATGGCTTGTCAGCCAGGACACCGCGGTTGAAGCCCAGGAAGTAACTCTGCAGGTGCCGGAAGTACTGACGCGTGTCGGTGAGGCCGAAGACGTCGGCCGTACTCGATTCAAAGCGCGCGACAATGTCGGTGATGGGCGCGAAGGGCCCGACCATGCTGTCGTTGACCAGGATTACCTTGTCGGCCTCGGCGATGGCCGGCAGCTCGTTCAGTGCCACGGCCCACGAACCGAAGTCGTAGCCAATGTTGGGCTTGCGCAGCACGACGGCATCCTCAGGCCGCTTGCCGTTCCACTCGAGGGGGTCCGGCGCCTCGCAGGCGGACACCAGCACCGGCCGGTAGCCCACCGAACTCAGCTCGTTGACCAGCGTGGTCACCGAACGCGACAGCCGTGGCGAAGGCGCCCAGTGCACGAGCACGGCGGCGCGACCCGGACGGCCGAACTCCGTCGTCGAGCCGTGCTCGTAGCGGACCCGACCTGCCACCTCGTCGAGGACGCGAGGACGAGATTTCGTCGACAAGACCGAGCGCATCAGGGCAGCAACCGCCGCACCGCGCGAAGGGGTTTGGTGACGCGCCAGGAACTGGTCCGGCGTATACCACGGATCTGCTCCCAACTCTCCAACAGGTCATTGCGGGTGTTGGTGAGCTCTTCGTCCTGAGCCGTCAACTGCCCGCCGATCGCTGCGAGTTGGTCCTTCGCCCGGGCCAGTTCCGCGCGGGCCAGCCGGAGCTCCTCGCTGGTCGTCCACGCGTCCGTCAGCCGCTGCGTCTTCTCCGAGTCGGACTCGTCGACCTGCAGTTGCTCCAGTTGATCGCGATACTTGTCGCGGTCGCGCAGGGCCTGGTCACGGGTCGCGAGCATTTCGATGACGAGGGTCTCGGTGAACCGGGCGGCACCCAGATATGACGCGCTACCCGCGACCTCGTTGAACGGCCGGAACCGATGCTGCTTGTCGAGCACCACAACGCTGTCGTACCAATGCAGCCCGGCCATATCGGTGGCCCAGATCGAGGTGCGGTCGATCTCGACGTGGTGGCGCGAGTGCAGGTCGTCGACGCGAGGTTTGGTCCATTCGACAAAGCTGGCGGGCTCGTGCAGACCGCCGCCGAAGGACGCCCAGTAGGACGTGTGGGTGTCCTCCACGATGTAGACCCCGCCATCGTTCAACAGCGGGAAAAGCGTCTCGATCGTGGCGATCTGCTGCTCCATCGTGTGGCCGCCGTCGTCGATGATCACGTCGAAGGGGCCGTGCTCGTCGTTGATCTTGCGCAGCACCTCGGGGTCGGCCTGGTCCCCGAGGACGACCGGGAAACGTCCGCGCACGGCACGTACTGCGTCCTCATCGATGTCGAGGCCGACCATCCTGGCCTGCGGGCCCAGGTAGCGCGACCACATCTCGAGGCCGCCGCCACGGTAGACGCCCACCTCGAGGACCGCGATGTTGCGGTCGCGGTACTGCTCGAGATGCCGGGTATAGATCGGGAAGTAGTGCACCCACTTGTCGAGGACGCCACCCGCACGGTTCGCCGAGAACCGGGCGTAGAGCGGGTTGGTAGCCAAGTCTGACCAGGCTTCGGAGAGGTAGAACGCGAGCCGGTACGCCTCGTTCGCCAGCGAGGGATCGGTCTGCGCGTCACGAAGTGCATCGCCGAAGGCGCGCGCTTGCGCGTCGGGCTCGTCATTCTCGGCGATCGCGGCGTACATCGCGCGGCGCAGATGCTCGTCCAGTTCCGGTTCCATCACGACGATGTTGAGAGCCCGGTCGGAATGGCCTGTCGCGAGGGCGTGCAGTAGCGCCACCATGTTCTCGCCGCTGATCACGGGCGCTCCTCTTCGGCATGGACTCGGGTGGACACCGTGGTCTCCTCGTTGTGGGTCCAGCGGCCTGGAAGCCGGACCAAGCCCGGCTCGGTGACCGCACCCTGCGCTCTTACTCTCAGTTCGAATGCGCGGTCGCGGTAATCGTAGGTGTGCCCGCGATCGACCACAGCTGTCGAGACCAGGAAGGTGCTCGGTTGCAGGATGAGGTCGTCGATGTGGAAGTCGACGTGCCCCGTGCCCGCGGCGACCTTCGTGGCCAGCTCGCCGTAGCCGCTGTTGGGGCCTGCGACGATGACGCCGGATTCGTGCGAGAAGCTCAAGCCGAAGGTCACCGACGGAAGATCCTGGGTGGCGTCGTAATGCATCCGGACGATGCACTTCTCGCCGCCGCTGAGGAAGGCGGCGCTGTGGCCGTTGTGATCGATGAACTCCAGTTCGCTCACCCGCACCTCGCCCGATCCCAGCCGTTTGCTGCGCCCACCATCACTCTCGACGGGCTGCTCACCGGCCCGCTCCTTGGAGTCGGCTTCCTTCTGGTTGACATCCTCGAGATAGGCGTCGATGACCGTCCGCACTGGTCCGATCGACCTGACCACACCCTTGTTCAGCCACAGCGCCTGGTCGCAGAGATCGGCGACGACGCCGAGACTGTGCGAGACGAGCACGATCGTGGTGCCGCGTCGCCGCAACTCGTAGAGATGGTCGAAGCACTTGCGCTGGAACTCCTCGTCGCCGACAGCAATGATCTCGTCGACGATCAGGATTTCAGGGTCGACCGTGACCGCGATCGAGAAGCCGAGCCGGACGTACATGCCGGAGCTGTAGATCTTCACCGGTGAGTCGATGAACTCCTCGATTCCCGAGAAGTCGACGATCTCGTCCATGGCGCCGTCGATCTGCTTGCGGGTCAGACCGAGGATGGCGCCGTTGAGGTAGATGTTCTCGCGGCCGGTCAGCTCGCCGTGGAACCCGGCACCGAGCTCCAGCAGGGCAGAGATCCGTCCCTTGGTCGCGATCGACCCGTTGGTCGGCCGGTACACACCGGCGAGCATCTTCAGCAGCGTGGACTTGCCCGAGCCGTTGTGCCCGATCAGCCCGAATGTCGAACCGTGCGCCACTTCGAAGCTGACATCGCGCAGCGCCCAGAACTCGTCGTAGCGCCCGCTTCCGCGCACGAAACGTTCCTTGAGCGAGTCGCGGCGCTCGGTACCGATCCGGAACTTCTTCGACAGCCCCTCGACCGCAATCGCGTTGTCTGTCACATCTGTTCCGCAAGGTCACGGCCGTAGCGGTTGAACACGAACATCGCGAATCCGAACATGAAAGCCGTCCAGCCCAGTGCACCGGCCCAGATGTTGAGCCGGCCCGGGTCAAGCCCGTAGACCAGATCACGGAAGAGCAGGACGAAATCGGTCATCGGATTGCACAGGATCAGGTTGTGCAGCAGCGGATGCTTGACCAGCGGGCCGATGGTGTCCGGGTAGAGAATGGGCGTCGCGTAGAACAGAAGTTGCAGGACCACCGCGACGATGTGCGCGAGGTCGCGGAAGTAGATGTTGCCGATCGCGAACAACAGCGCCGCACTGGTCGTGAACAGGATGAATACGGCGATCCATACCGGTAGCAGCAGCCAGGTGACACCGACGTTGGAGAAGAAGACAAGCGCGACCAGTACCAGCCCGACCTCGATGGCGCTCTGGATGACCACGCCGATCACCGCGCCGACAACCGGGGCGAAGGACGGGAAGTAGATCTTCTGCAGCAGCGTGCCTGAGCCGAGCAGTGCGCCCATCGAGACGTTGACGGCATTGGCGAAGAAGCCCCACGCCGTCAGCCCGACCACGAGCCAGACCGCGAAATTGCCGGGACGTCCGTCGGCGAACCTGGCCGGCGGGATGTTGAAGAGCTTGCCGACGAGGGTGTAGACGGCCAGCGTGGTCAAGGGAAGCAGCAGCGACCAGGTCCAGCCGATGGCGGTGCCCTTGAACCGGGATTTCAGGTCCCGCTGAGCGAAGTTCCAGATCAGACTTCGGTACTGCAGAACCCCAGGCGCGCTCATCAGCCACCCCCGGTGCCGACGGGCGGCCGGAACGCGGCTGCGGACGTGGCGAAGGCCGTGCGCAGTGCGTCGCGCCAGGCCGGCATCGGGCTCAGACCCGCCGCGAGCCAGGCGGCATCGGACAGCACCGAATAGGCCGGGCGCGGTGCGGGGACCGGGTATTCCGCAGTGGTGATCGGAAGGACCCGGGCGGGGTCGGCACCGAGTTCTTCGAAGATCGCTTGGGTGAAGCGGTACCAGGTCGTGTCGCCGGCACCGGTGCAGTGGTAGATGCCGGGTGCCGCGTCGGAGCGAGCCAGTTCGACCAGGGCACGGGCCAGGTCGGCCGACCAGGTGGGCGAGCCACGCTGGTCATCGACCACGCTGACGGTGTCGCGTTCAGCCTCCAGGCGCGCCATCGTCTTGACGATGTTCGCGCCGGTGGCGCCGTAGACCCACGCCGTGCGCACGACGTATGAGCTTGCGGGCAGCAGTTCGAGCACGGCGAGTTCTCCGGCGAGCTTGGTGCGGCCGTACGCCGATTTCGGGTCAGGCGTGTCGTTGACCTCGTAGGGGCGAACAGCGTCACCGGCGAACACGTAGTCGGTGGAGACATGGATCAGGCGCCCACCGTGCCGGGCGATCGCCGCCGCGAGCGCGGCCGGTCCGGTGGCGTTCACCCGGAAGGCAAGTTCCTCGTTCTGCTCAGCCGCGTCGACAGCCGTGTACGCGGCCGCGTTGACGAGGGTGTCGGGGGCGAACTCGGCGACGGCTGCGTCGACAGCGGCCGGGTCGGTGATGTCAAGGCTGTCGAGGTCGACGGCCTCGACTACGTCGTCCGGGCTCCCGGCAAGTACATCCTGCAGGTCTGTGCCCAGCTGACCGTAGGAGCCCGTGATCAGCCAACGGCTCACTGGCCCACCTCGGCGTAACGGGCCTCGACGACGTCCTTGTCGACGGCCCACCACGAGCGGTTGGCGGTGTACCAGGCAACGGTCTGGGCCAAGCCCGCCCGCAGATCGGTGAATCGCGGCGTCCAGCCGAGCTCGTCGCGCAGCTTGCTGGCATCGATGGCGTAGCGCAGGTCGTGCCCGGCTCGGTCGGTGACCCGGTCATACCAGTCACTGGGCTTGTCCATCAGGTCGAGGATCATCTCGAGGACGTCGCGGTTGTTGCGCTCGCCGTCGGCGCCGATGAGATAGATCTCGCCCGAGCGCCCGCGGTCGATGATCGTCCAGACCGCGGCGTTGTGGTCATCGACATGGATCCAGTCCCGCACGTTGGCGCCGGCGCCGTAGAGCTTCGGCCGGATGTCGCAGAGCACATTCGTGATCTGGCGCGGGATGAACTTCTCGATGTGCTGGTAGGGGCCGTAGTTGTTCGAGCAGTTCGAGAGGGTGGCGTGGATGCCGAACGAGCGCACCCACGCGCGCACCAACATGTCGGAGCCGGCCTTGGTCGCGCTGTACGGGCTGGACGGGTTGTACTGCGTCTCCGGGGTGAACTTGGCCGGATCGTCGAGGTCGAGATCGCCGTAGACCTCGTCGGTGGAGATGTGGTGCAGCTTCACGCCGTGCCGTCGCACCGCCTCGAGGATCGTGAAGGTCCCCACCAGGTTGGTGTGAATGAACGGCGACGGGTCGCGCAGCGAGTTGTCGTTGTGCGACTCGGCGGCAAAGTGGACGACGACATCGGATTGCTTCACGAGGGCGTCGACCGCGGCGGCGTCGGCGATGTCGCCCTGGACGAACCGGATCCGGTCGCTGACCGAGGCCAGGCTGGCCTCGTTGGCCGCGTAGGTCAAGGCGTCCAGAACGGTCACTTCGGTGTCCGGACGGTGCTCGAGAGTGTGGTGCACGAAGTTGGCGCCGATAAAGCCGGCGCCGCCGGTGATCAACACACGCATCTGGCAGGGACCTTCCGATCGCGGACGTAACCGAAGCAGTATCTCAGAGACGCCGCGCCGGGTCGGGCTCGCTGCCTTCCCGGGCTCGGGCAGCTAACCTCGGATGTCGTGGCAAACGAGGTCTGGAACATCCCCCCGCAGGCTGCGCGCCGTCCGGACGGGCGCAGCAGGCTTGCTCTGGGCGCGAGCATCGGGTTCGCCGCGCTGTCCTTCGTCATCCTCGTGGGCAGCGGCCTGGCCTGGGTCACGTTCAAGAATTTCACCAGCAACATCCCCCACGGCGCGGCCGTTCCGGGCCTCACCGGCGCAGATGCCGACGGCAAGGCCCAGAACATCCTGCTGATCGGCAATGACAGCCGGGCCGGGGCCAGCGCCGCCGAATTGCGGGCCCTGTCCACCGCCAATGACGGCGGCAGTGTGAACACCGACACCATGATGGTGCTGCACGTACCGGCCGACGGCGGCCGGGCCACGATCATCTCCTTCCCGCGCGATTCGTGGGTGTCCGTGCCTGGGCACGGCAAAGGCAAGATCAACTCGGCGTACGGCATCGCCTACAGCGACGCCAAGGGCGGCGGTCGCAGCGAGCGGCGGGCGCAGAGCGACGGAATCATCCTGACGATCAAAACGATCAACGCGCTGACCGGGCTACATATCGATCACTACATGCAGGTGAACCTGCTGGGCTTCTATCGGATAAGCAACGCCATCGGCGGAGTGACGGTGTGCCTGAACGCGGCACAGAACCCGAACACCGACTCCGACCAGTTCGGCCGCGGGTACTCAGGCATCAACCTGCCCAAGGGTGTCTCGGTCATCAAGGGGTCGCAGGCCCTGGCCTTCGTGCGCCAGCGGCACGGCCTGCCCCGCGGCGATCTCGACCGGATCCAGCGCCAGCAGTACTTCCTGGGCGCGGCGTTCCGCCAGGTGACCACGGCGGGCGTCCTGCTCAACCCGTTCAAGCTGCACGCCCTGCTCGGCGCCGTGGGATCGTCGTTGCTCACCGACCCTAAGCTGGACCTGCTCAAGCTCGGACGGCAGTTTCAGGAGATGTCCGCAGGCAAGATCACCTTCAAGACCATTCCCAACGACGGCCCGCAGACGATTTATCCCGACGGCGTCCAGACCTCGATCGTGCAGGTCGACACCGCGGCGATACCCGGGTTCATCCGTCAACTGCAAGGCAAGAACGCCGACCCGGGTCTGGCCGGGGCCAAGGCGGCCGCGCCCTCCTCGGTGACGGCCGACGTGCTCAACGGCACGAAGACAGTCGGCCTGGCCGGCCGCAACGCCAGCCAACTGCGGGTGCTGGGCTTCAAGGTGAACACCATCGCCTCGACCGACGCCTCGGCCGACACGGTGATCGAGTACCCCAGCGGCAAGGAGTCCGAAGCCAAGGCGCTCAGCGGGGCCGTTCCCGGCGCCACCCTGGTGCAGACGAGCAGCGTGGGCCGCGTGACGCTGGTGCTCGGCGCCAACAACGTCCAGGTCAAGGGCCTCGGCGCCAAGCCGAAGCCCACCCCGAAGAAGCCCACGAAGACCTCGGTGGCGGCCAAGACCGAGGGCCTGGGCTGCATCAACTGATGCTCGCGCGGCGCACCCGAGTTCACTCAGGGGTCACACATGGGCATCGCCGGTAGCCTCGGCTCGTGTCCGCCTCCGGTTCTGATGCGCTGCGCGGCCCCGTAGACGGCCTGCCGGCGCTGCCCAGAGAACTCGATCCTCGGGGCAAACACCGTGGCAGCGGCGCGCACGGCGCGGCCCGGCGCCGACTCCTGCTGGGCACCCAGGTGCTCGGCGCGGCACTGTCCACGCTGCTCGTCGTCGTATACGGCGTGTACTGGTGGAATTACCACACGTTCAACGCCGGTCTGCACCGGCTGCCCATCTTCGGCTCGGCCGCGCACAAGCCAAGCCACGACATCGACGGCAAGGACCAGAACATCCTCATCGTCGGCAACGACGACCGCGAGAGCGCCACTGACGCGGAGTTGGCCCAGCTGGGCACCGGCCGCGACGGCGGCAGCCTGAACACCGACACCATGATGATCGTGCACGTGCCGGGCAACGGGAAGAAGGCCGCACTCATCTCGATGCCACGCGACTCCTACGTCGCGATCGAGGGGCACGGGATGGGCAAACTCAACTCTGCCTACCCGGCCGCCTACACCACCACGACGGGCAGCACCGACGCCAAGCGCGCCGCGGGTGGCCGGCTGCTCATCAGCACCGTCCAGGATCTCACCGGCCTGACGATCGACTCCTTCGTCCAGGTGGACCTGCTCGGCTTCTACCGCATCAGCAACGCGATCGGTGGCGTGCGGGTGAACATGTGCCGCAACGTGCAGGAGGTCAACTCCGGCATCAACCTGCACCAGGGCATCAACGTCGTCAAGGGCAAGCAGGCGCTCGCGTTCGTCCGCCAGCGTTACGAGCTGCCCAACGGCGACCTCGACCGGGTGCAGCGGCAGCGGTACTTCTTGACCGCTGCGTTCCGCAAGCTCGCGTCGGCGGGCGTGCTGCTCAACCCGCTCAAGCTGCAGCGCCTGCTCTCGGCAGTGCAGTCCTCGCTCTACCTCGACGAGAAGATCAACCTGACCGACCTGGCCGGGCAGATGGAGCGGCTCTCGGCCAACAGCATCGTCGGCCAGACCATCCCCAGCGACGGCTTCGGCACGAGCCCCGACGGCCAGAGCATCGTCAAGGTCACTCCGGCGACAGTCAAGACGTTCGTCAACCGGCTGATCGGCAACACCGACTCGAAGGTCAGCAGCGCCAAGGCCACGGCTCCGTCGAGCGTCACGGTCGATGTCTTGAACGGCGGCGGCGGCAACGGGGCGGCCGCCACGAACGCCACCGTGCTGCGCCAGATCGGCTTCGTGATCGCCACCACCGGCGACGCAGGTGCCCAGAGCACGTCAACCGTCATCCAATACAGCAGCGGCATGGAGTCTGCGGCCAAGACACTGGTGGCCTACGTACCCGGCGCGACGCTGCAGCAGGTGTCCGGCCTGAAGCACGTCACGCTGGTGCTCGGTGCCGACCAGTTGAGCGCGAAGCCCAAAGTCACCGCTTCCGCGTCATCGAGCGGCGCCGCGCAGCCCACCACGCCCGCCGCCACGTCGAAGTCCACCGCCGCGGCACCCAAGCCGATCGATTCCGGCTGCATCAACTGATGACCCCGGAACAATCCTTCGCCGACCTGCTGGCCGCCGAGCCCGGTCGCCCGTTCGTCACCTACTACGACGAGGCAAGCGGCGAGCGCTCCGAGCTGTCAGCTAAATCGCTGGCCAACTGGGTGGCCAAGACACATCACCTGCTCGGCACCGAACTGGGCCTCGGGGCCGGCGATACGGCGTTGATCGCGCTCCCCGCGCACTGGATATCATTGCCGCCGCTGCTCGGTTGCCTCACCGCCGGGCTGGCCCTGACGACCGTGGCGAGCGAGGCCGACGTCGCCTTCGTCACGCCCGCCACCGCGGCGGTAGCGGCCGGGATCCCGGACACCTACGCCATCGCCCCGGACTCCGCCGCGACCGGGTTGGGTGCCGCGCCGCCGAACGGGGTCCAGGACTTTGTCACGGCCGTGCGCCCCCAGGAGGACAAGTGGCCCGGCGTGCGGTTCGGGGCCGGGCCGCACGACCCGTGCATGGCCGGGCGCTCGCGCGCTCAGGTCGCTACCGACGCTCGGGCCAGGGCGGCCGAAATGGGGCTGCGCCAGGGCGCCCGGGTCCTGAGCACCCGCGACTGGACGGGTTATCCCGACTGGATCGACGCCCTGCTCGCACCCTTGTCGGTCGGCGGCTCGGTCGTCTACGTCCGCAATTGCACCGACCCGGCGGTGCTGGAACGTCGCGCGGCCCAGGAGCGCGTCAATGCTGTCCTGGCGGCCGACTGAGGTCACTGCGCGGGCGGCACGGCATGGGCCAGGCCCACTTCGTCGACCGTGGACAAGAAGACATGAGTCGTCGAGAACCACGCCCGGACTGGCGCCTTGTTGATGACATTGGGCCACCGTGGCACTCTCACTGACCAGAACGGAGCGGGGGCACCGTGCGCGGCGTAATCGGTCGTGTCCGGGTCCTGGCTGAGGACGAACAGGGTGCGGCCGTGGGCCAGGGCGGTGGCCCGCATCGTCGCCAACTGGGCCGGTTTGGCCCCCACCAACGCGACGGTCGGCACCCCGCAGTACGAGCGGATGGCCTGGCCGTAGCCGGCTTGGGATGACTCGTCCACTTCGACCACCGCGCCGCGGCCGCCGACGGCCCGGCAGATGGCCTGGAGTTGGTTGAGCTGCCCGGCCTCGTCGCGCACGTGTCTCATCGGCTGGGAGATGGCCAGCGGAACCGCGACCATGAGCACGCCGGCGACGATCGCCAACGCCCGTCCCCACCCGCGGGAGCGCTGCCACGACCACAGCGCCTGCAGGGCGGCGCCCGCTGCCACGAGCAGCAACGGGATGACCACCGGCACGAACCGGCGGCTGGCCCACGGCTGGTCGGCGACGATCTGGCAATCCCACAGGTACAGCGCGGAGACGATCAGCCCGGTGCTCAGCGTGCCGACGAGCGCATAGCTCCGGCGCCGCACCAGCGCGGTAACCAGAACGGCGTATCCGGCCACGGCGAGCAGCACCGTGGGCCAGCCGAGATACATCGCCTGCCAGTTCACCGACTGTTCGTTGTAGAGGCGGGTGCCGTCGACCGCGACGCCCGAGGCGCGCTGCATGTTCTCCAGGTTGGGGTTGGCCGGCGAGCGCCGCGTGACCTGCCACCACGGCCGGCTGGCCAGGAACGCGAACGCCGCGAACAGCCCGATGACGGCAACGAGGCTCAGCCGCCGCCGCGTCCCGTCCGAGCTCAGCCGGCGCCGCAACCCGGGCCGCCAGCCCAGCCACACGATCGCCGGGCTGATGGCGATCAGCGCTACCAGGGCCAGAACCTGCAGGGTGATCTGGTGATGCAGGTTATGGAAGTAGGAAACCGAAAGCTGGGTCAGGTCGAGCCAGCCCAGCAGAAACGGCACTAGACCGCCCGCGACCAGCGCTACGGCGCGCCCGGCGGCCGCCCGGTGCTGGGCCTGCTCGGCCAGCGCCACCGCGACGACCGCCGCGAAGGCCACCGCCAGCAGCCCCAGGTAGCTGTCGACGCGGACCATGGTGGCGCACGCCACCACGAACCCGCCGATCGCGTAGTCCGCGACGCGCCGCGAAGTGATCGCTCGGTGCAGCAAGGCCAGGCCACCCAGGAGGAAGAGCATCATCAGTGGTTCGGAATAGGCGTCGCGGCTGACGTAGACGAACGGCATCGACACCGCGAGTGCCGACATCACCAGCAGTGCCAGTCCAGCCCCGACGATGCGCCGGGCCAGGCCGAAGAATACGAACAGGACAACGGCGCCGATCGCAACGTTGGCTTGCAGCAACGCGGTGACCCCGAACAGCGATCCGGCGAGGGCCAGCAGCACCGGCAACAGATGGTTGCCCTGGGCGTTCA